>CALMWA010000201.1 GCA_937873125.1 uncultured Actinomycetes bacterium
GCGCCAGGATTCCAACTGGTGATGACGCCGTCAAGCGTCCTGCTGATGATCGCGTCGTCCGAAGACTCCACGATGGCCGCCAGTCGAGCGCGTGCCTGCTCCTCCTGTTTGCGCTCGGTTATGTTCTTTGCAATTCCATAAACGCCGACGATTTCGCTTGCCACAACGATCGGGAGGTTGGTCACGTTTACATCGACGCGGTGACCGAGCTTGTGGCTTATGGCGATCTCGTAGTTCTGCGGCTCACCATTTGCCGCCTTCTCAAAATGTCGCAACGTCTTCTCTAAATCCTCCGGGACGATGAGGGGTGCGAAAGACCTCCCGATGAGCTCCCCGGTCGTATACCCCGATACCTCCTCACAGGCGGGGTTGGCGCTGAGGAAGTTGCCCTCCAGGTCGAACGAGTAGACGGCGTCGGGGTTGTGCTCGTAGAGCGATTTGTAGCGTTGCTCGCTCTCCTCCAGACGCTGTTCGGCCTGCTTACGTTCGGTGATGTCGCGAGAGTTGATCACCAACTGCCCTACTCCCGGGTCATCGAGTAGATTGTTGCCGACCGACTCCAGATGGCGCCAGGAACCGTCCTTGCATCGGAATCTATACTCCACGAACCGAGGGAGCTCGGAATCGGCCAAGCCATCAGTGAACGTGTTCAGCACCCGCTCTAGATCTTCCGGGTGAACGTAGTCGAAGGCATTCTTGCCGATCAATTCTTCGGGTCGATAGCCGAGTATTCTCTCGATCGAAGGACTCTCGTAGCGAATAGTGCCGTCCGCGTCGAGGAGCGTGATCACATCCGAGGCGTTCTGTATCAGGGAGCGAACCCTCTCCTCGCTCTCCCGGACTCGTGTATGGAGTCGCGCACGGCCTACGGCGATCCCGACGTGCTCGCCGAGCGCGCTGATCAGCCGCAGGTCGTCTTGCGTGAGCCGGATGCCGTCCGTGCTCTCCACGTTCAGGACGCCCACGACCCTGCCCTCGTCGAACAGGGGAACGCCGACCTCGGAGACCAATCCTTCGATAGCGCCCAGAAAGGCGGGGTCGTCACGCACGTCTTCGAGGAGTACGGGTTCGCCGGTGCGCGCAACGCGCCCCATGATCCCCTTATCCAGGGGGACGCGTTCGATCACGCTCTTGTACCCTACCTGATGTTGTAGCATCAGCTCTTGATCATCGAGGAAGTAGGCGCTCACCTGAGCGTAGCCGTAAGTATCGGCGATGGCCTCGACGACCACGCGGAACACGGCGGGTAGATCGAGTTCCCGAGCCAGCGCGGTACGCACCTGATGCAGGAGGGAGAGCTCCCGTACCTGGCGTTGATGGCGGCCCTCGCTCTCCTTGAGCGCCGTTTGCACCCGCTTGATCTCGGTCATGTCGCGGACCACCCCGCAAACTGCCTTCTTGTCCCCATAAGGGATAATGGTCCCACTGGCCTCGACATCCAGCAGCGCCCCGTCCTTGCAACGGTACTTCCGCTCGCCGAACCGATCGCCAAAGAAGCCTCTTCTGTTACGCACGATGCGCTCGACGGCGGCGTCCACGTTCTCGCGGCTGTGGGCGACGAAGTCGTAGTTGGTCAGGTGTTGCAGCTCTTCAGCAGTGTAGCCGAGCATCTGCTGAAAGGATGTGTTGGATTCCAGGACCTGCTTGGTGTCCGGGTCGAACACCCAAATGGCCTCTGTGCTCTGCTCGACTACCGCCCGGTAGCGCTCCTCGCTCTCACGGATCTGCCGCTCCGCTCGCTCCTGTTCGGTGATGTCGAGGAGCGTACCGAACTGCCTGAGAGGCATTCCGGCCCTCTTGCCGAAGATGGTCTCCACCTGCGCTCGAACAGTGCGTACCTCGCCATCCGGCCGGATTATGCGGTGTTCCAGGCCAAGAGAGGTCTCGCTCCTTGACATGGAATCCCGCACGATACTAGTCACGCGCTCCAGGTCGTCTGGATGGATCGCCTCGATAAGTATTTCGAAGGTGGGAACGAATTCCCGCGGAGCGAAACCAAGTATCCTGTACATCTCGTCGGACCAGCGCATCTTTTGTTCCATCCAGGGTGTTCCATCATTTAACGGCCCCATGTCGTAGCTTCCCAGGTGGGCGAGACGTTGGCCCATAACGAGGTTAGCCTCGCTCGCGCGAAGCGCCTCCTCTGCCCGCTTGCGTTCGGTGATGTCTCGAACGGAGGCGAGTATCATTCGTCTCCCACGATAATCGACGCCTCCCACCCGTACCTCGATCGGGAACTTCGTGCCGTCTTTGCGCTTGTGCTCCCCAAAGTGAGCGACCGCAGGCGTGACTGGCTCTCCAGCCGCTATGCGCTGCCAGAGCGTACCGCCCTCTCTCTCCCTCTCCTTGCGCTCCTCTTCGGAGATCAGATCGTCGGTTAGGTCGCTTACGGAGAGGGTAAGTAATTCCTCACGAGTGTAGCCTGTAGAGTGGCACGCCTCTTCGTTACAATCAACGATCTTCCCCTTCTCATCATGCACAAACAGAGCATCCACGGACTGATTGAAGAGTTGCCTGAATCGCTGCTCGCTCTCCTTCAGAGCTAGCTCTGCCCGCTTGCGTTCCGTGATGTCGCGAACGACGGCCAGCACCTCGTCCGCCCCGCTCTTTACCAGGCGAGCCTCCAATTGTCTCAAGCCTTCCGAGGCAGGTAATTCATACTCGAAAGTTTGCGTTTCGCCGGAGTCCAGCGCGCGCCTAATAAGGTCGAGGGCCTTGTCCGTAACCTCGGCCGGCATCACGTCGGCCAGCTTGCTGCCGACGATGCTCTCGGATGGAACATACAGCTCGGCGGTATCGGGCGCTCTGAAGTCCAGAAACTCGCCGGCGCGGTTGAAGAGGAACATCAGATCCGGGCCGGCGTCGAGGATGGCCCTGTTGCGAGCCTCGCTTCTTCGGAGCCCTTGCTCGGTCAGCTTGCTTTCGGTAATGTCCAGCACTATACCCTGCCTGTACAGGGGTTCACCGTTCTCGTCGTCCACCACGATAGCCTCGTCGCGTACCCAGACCGTGCGACCGTCTCTGGCGAACTTACGATACTCCATCCTGAACGGCTCGCCGCTCCTGCCAGCACGGGCATCTTCGTCCATCACCCGCTCGCGGTCGTCGGGGTGGATGATCCTCATCCACAGTTCGGGATCGGAGACGTACTCCTCGGGCGAGTAACCGAGTATCGCCTCGATCTGCGGGCTGACGTACATTATCGCAGCGTCCTCGCCCAACTCCCGCCGGTACGTGGCGGCCGGGATCTGCTCTACGAGCCTACGATATTTGGCCTCCGCCTCCCGAAGCTCCCCTTCCATCCGCTTACGCCCGGTTATGTCCCTAACGACGATCTGCGACGACGGACGTCCCTGGTAGGTGATGGGGGCCGAGGCTACTTCGACATCAACGACCCGGCCATCAGGCCAGACCCACCTTTGCTCCATGAGAGTCGCCGGTCTGCCCTTCTCGACCTGCCGCATCCACACCCGCGCCGCTTCGTGGAAGTCCGGGTGGACAAAGTCCAGCACGGGTCTTCCGAGGACCTCTTCCAGGCACGTCACACCCAAAAGCTTCAAACCCGCGGCATTCACGTAGGCTACCTTGCCTTCGCTCTGGACGGCTATGGCATCGGGGGAGAGCTCCGCCAGGCGACGGTACCTCTCTTCACTCTCCCGGAGAAATTCTTCAGTGCTTTCCCGACGCATCTACTGTTTCCTCCTCGGCAAAAACGGGTCTCTCCGTCGCCGTGCCGCCAACCTTCACCTTGTCACCTCCCAAGAACCGTGGGCATTATTGTAACGTCGCTGGCTATGGCTGTCTCGCCACTCCGCTGTTTTCTCGATCGATTGGCTCATGGAAGACACAATTTCAAGAGAGTTATGTGTAATTGTGGACCAGGAAAAAGAGACCGAGACGTTATGCGGCGGATTTGCCCTGGTACCATGATTTCTTCCGGTCTCTCGGTAATTCGCGGAACGTCGTTCTCAAACACGCCCCCTAAATATCAGGTGATCATGTTTGGCACATTCCCTATTTGGGGATTTGCGTTCCCACCGCTAAAGGTTTTTCGTCTTGGTGACGATTAAACTAACAACGCGGTAAGGAGGCAAGTGCCTCCGCTGCGAAAAGGCAACCCCGTCGCGAGGCGGGCACGCAAAGCTACGGACCTCATGGAGGCAGCCGGGTTACCGAACAGGGAGATACATGAGCCTCCACAAAAGCTACAAGAGCTTACTCTCCATCGTCGCCGTCGCCGTAGTCATCGTCACCACCGGGGCACAGGCGGCCCGCTCCGAGACGGGTCCGGGGACAGATGGCTCAAACGAGAACCGGGACTTTGCGCCGGGCCGCATACTGGTGAAGCCCGAGGAGAGAGCGCCGGCCGGCGCCATAGGTTCCCTAAACCGCAAGAACGACGCCCGCACCGAAGAGAAGCTCCCCGGCATCGGGGTCAGCGTGATCGACCTTCCGAAAGACCTTCCGGTCGCCGAGGCTGTCAAACGCTACGAGAACGCGCCCGGCATTGAGTATGCGGAGCCAGACTACCTGCTCAGCTCGGACGCCATCCCCAACGATCCCCGCTTCGGGGGACTCTACGGTCTGAACAACACGGGTCAGACCGGCGGCAAGGCCGATGCGGATATCGACGCGCCCGAGGCCTGGAACGTCACCACGGGGGATGCTAGTACGGTCGTCGCGGTCATAGACTCGGGGGTGGACGTGGACCACCCGGACCTCAGGGACAACATCTGGACGAACCCGGACGAGATACCAGGCAACGGCATCGACGACGACGGCAATGGCTATGTGGACGACGTAAACGGCTGGGACTTCGCCAACAACAACGCGACGACCTTTGACGGCGCGGGCGACCT
>CALMWA010000202.1 GCA_937873125.1 uncultured Actinomycetes bacterium
GGGGCGTTGATGGTCATGGAGGTGGAGACCTCGTCCATCGGGATGCCATCGAAGAGCTTCTCCATGTCCTCCAGAGAATCCACCGCCACGCCCTCCGTCCCTACCTCGCCGAGAGAGAGCGGCGAGTCGGAATCGAGGCCCATCAGGGTCGGCATGTCGAAGGCTACGGAGAGGCCGTTCTGACCGTGATCCAGGAGGTACCGGAACCGGGCGTTGGTCTCCGCCGCTGTTCCATACCCGGCGAACTGCCGCACGGTCCACAGCCGCCCACGATACATGTTCGGGTATACGCCGCGAGTGTAGGGATACTCGCCGGGATAACCGAGCTTCTCGTCGTAGTCGCCCTCTACATCTTCCGGCGTGTAGAGCGGTTTTATCGGGACGCCGGACATCGTCGAGAACTCGGCGTCGCGTTCGGGAGTTTTGGAGTATGCCTCTTCCCAGCGGTCTTTCGCGCTCTTCCTGGTGTCCATGCGTGATCCTCCTAGGTCTCTAACCCCTTTGCTCAAACTGTAGCATAAGCTACCCGCTCAACCGACCACTGGCCGCGAGCCTTCGACACCGGCGGGAGACCCGGTCCGCTCCTTGAGGATGGCGCGGGAGATAACGAGTCGCTGTATCTCGCTGGTGCCCTCGTAGATCTCCGTTACGCGCGCATCCCGGTAGTACCGTTCGACCGGATGGTCCTTCATATAGCCCTGGCCGCCGAGGACCTGTATCGCTTCGTGGGCCACCTCGTTGGCGACCTCGGAGGCGTAGAGCTTGGCGCGGGCTCCGGCCTCCGTGTGGCGCGCGCCTTCGTCCTTCATCCAGGCCGCCTCGTGGGTGAGGAGCTGGGCCGCCTTTATCTTCGTCTGCATGTCCGCCAGTTTGAAGGCTATAGCCTGGTGCTCCGCTATCGGCTTGCCGAAGGTGGTGCGTTCGGCGGCGTAGTTCGTGGCGTAGCGGAAGGCGGCCTCTGCGATACCCAGAGCCTGGGCCGCTATCCCGATCCTGCCGAAGTCCAGCGTGCCGAGCGCCACCCGGAGACCTTTTCCTTCCTCGCCGAGAAGATCCTCTTGCGGGACGAAGACGTTCTCCAGGATCACGTCGTCGGTGGTCGCGGAGATCACACCCATCTTCCTGGCGTGTTTGCCGAAGGAGATCCCCTCGGCATCCATGCCGATGACGAAAGCCGTAACGCCCTCTTCGGCTCCTCCGACGGCGCGGGCGAAGACGATCATGGTCCCGGCGACCCGGCCGTTCGTGATCCACTGCTTCCGGCCGTTGATCCGGTACCCGCCGTCAACCTTCTCGGCGGTTGTGCGTATCGCGGCGGCGTCGGAGCCGGCCTCCGCTTCCGTCAGGGCGAAAGAGCCGATCTTATCTCCTCTCGCGAGTTCCGGGACCCACCGCGCCTTCTGATCCTCCGTGCCGTACACGACTATGGGCATGGTCCCCGCACTCGTGTGGACCGCCAGCGTAGCGCCGAGTCCCGCGTCGGCGCGGCTGATCTCCTCGATGAGCAGGCAATAAGACAGGAAATCCGAACCCGCCCCGCCATATTCCTCCGGCACGCACAGGCCCATGAATCCGGCCTCCGCCATCTTCTCCAAAGTGTCAAACGGCACCCGGTCCTCGGCGTCCAGCTCAGCGGCGTTAGGCGCTACCTCCCGGTCGGCGAACTCGGCGGCCCGAGCCTTGATCTCCTGCTGCTCATCGGTGAGTTTGAAGTTCATGCGGTCCTCCTGTGCGCCGGGTGCCGGTTCCAGGCTCCATAGTAAGCCCAACGTCCCCAGGAACGCCAATTTTGCGTGCGAACCGGGGATGGGGTTGGGCTACAATGATCCGTGGAAAGGGAAGCTGCGGAGGAGTGTGCCGATGCTAGTCAAGGACGAGCTTCTGGACAAGGTCGTGGCCCGCGTCAGGGAGCAGATGCCGGAGGAGCAGGCACCGCAGGTCGAGGAGTTCGTGCGTCAGTATTACGCCTGGATCACGCCGGAGGACCTGGCCGACCGCTCGTCAATCGACGTCTACGGGGCGGCGGTCTCCCACTGGACGCTCGCCCAGTCCCGTGAGCCGGGCTCGATGAAGATGCGGGTATACAACCCGCAGTTCGAGGAGCACGGCTGGCAATCCTCGCACACCGCCGTCGAGATCGTCACCGACGACATGCCTTTCCTGGTTGACTCGATCCGGATGGAGATAAACCGCCAGGGCTACGCGATACACCTCATGATCCACCCGATAGTGCGCGTCCGCCGCGACGACAACGGACGCCTGATCGAAGTCCTCCCGCCCGACTCGGAGGACGAGGACGCTATCCCGGAGTCCGTGATCCACATCGAAATAGACCGCCAGACGGAACCGGAGGTCCTCCAGAGCATCCACGACAACCTCACCCGCGTGCTCGAACAGGTACGCGTGGCCGTAGAGGACTGGCCGGAGATGCGCGAGCAGGCAGAAGATATTATCGCCGGGCTAGACCAAGGATCGCTGCCCGTGGACCAGGAGACCGTAGCCGAGGTGCGGGCATTTCTCGAGTGGATCTCCGACAACAACTTCACCTTTCTCGGCTACCGGGAGTACGACCTGCTCACACAGGGTGACGAGGACTCTCTCTGCCCCGTCACGGGCTCCGGCCGGGGCATCCTGCGGGAGACGGACTCCAAGCCCGTTTCGCACAGCTTCGCCAAGCTGCCGCCCGACGTGCGGCGGCTCGCCCGCGCCCCCAAGCTCCTGAACCTCACGAAGGCCAACACCCGGTCCACGGTCCACCGGCCCTCGTATCTGGACTACGTCGGCGTAAAGAAGTTCGACGACGCCGGCAACGTAACCGGGGAGCGGCGCTTCCTCGGCCTGTACACCTTCAGCGCGTACAGCGAGAGCGCGTTCCAGATACCGCTCGTGCGGCGCAAGGTACGCTACGTGCTGGAGCGGGCCGGCTTCCCGGAGGGCAGCCACAACGAGAAGGATCTGGTCGAGATCCTTGAGACCTATCCGCGAGACGAGCTGTTCCAGATCGACCGTGCGGAACTCTTCGATATTACGATGGGGATTCTCCACCTCCAGGAGCGCCAGCGCGTCCGGCTCTTCCTGCGCCGTGACACCTACGGGCGCTTCTTCTCGTGCCTCGTGTTCGTGCCGAGGGACCGCTACAACACGGAGATCCGGCAGAGGATGCAGAAGATCCTGCAGGAAGCCCTCTCGGGCCGGAACGTGGAATTCAACGTGCGTCTCTCGGAGTCCGTGCTGGCGCGGCTGCACTTCATCGTGTACACGGAGCCGGAGAGCATCCCGGACTACGATGTGGATGAAATAGAGGGCCGCCTGGTCGAGACGACGCGCTCCTGGACGGACAACCTCTACGACGCGCTGGTCGAACAGTGCGGTGAGGAGCGGGGCGTGGAGATGTACCACCGCTACCGCGACGCCTTCCCCCCCGGCTACCGCGACGGCTTCCTGGCCCGCACCGCCGTCACCGACCTGCGGAAGATCGAGAGCCTCCAGTCCGAGGACAATATCGCCATGACCCTCTACCACCCACTCGAAGAACCGGAGGACTTCCTCGGCTTCAAGCTCTACCGGGCGGGGGAGCAAATATCCCTCTCCGACATCCTGCCCGTCCTCGAAGACATGGGTGTCGAGGTCGTAGACGAACGGCCGCACAAGATAGAGCCCGCCGGCTCTCCTCCGGTCTGGATCTACGACTTCGGCCTCGTCCACGGGGGTCAGGTAGGGCTCCAGACGGGCGAGGTGAAGGATATCTTCCAGGACGCCTTCGCCCGCACTTGGCGCGGCGAGGTCGAGGACGATGGCTTCAACCGCCTCGTCCTGCG
>CALMWA010000203.1 GCA_937873125.1 uncultured Actinomycetes bacterium
CCACGAGCCCGAACGTCTCCGGGAAGATGGACGGCACGACCGCCACGTCGGCAGCCGGCAACAGCTTCGCCAGATCCGCGTGGTAGAGCAGACCCGCGAACCCCACGGAGTCTTCCATGCCTGCCGCGTTACGTAGTAGTTCCTCGGACACTCGGAAGTGCTCCAGGGGTTCGTCCGGGCCGCCCTCGAAGAGTTTGCCGGACCGCGAGATAAGCTCGACCGTCTGTCGGTCGCCCGCGCCGAGGGCGAGGATGAGAGCTTGCAAGCCTTCCCGAAACGTACCGTATCCGACGATGAGGAGGCGCGCGCCGGTCTCGCGGTGAACGTGAGCGAAGGCGGAGATGAGGCTGTGGACGCCCTTCGAGTGTATGAGCTTGCCAACGTACACGATGATCGGGGCGTCGCTGTCGAGGAGGCCCGAGATCCGGCCCCCGGCGTCGGCGTCGTGGGTGCGGGCGTCGTAAGAGGCGGAGATACCGCGCAGGTTACCGGCCAACTCTTCTGCGCGGCCCGGTGGGTTCGCCAGCACGTCTCTGAGTGCCCGTTCCTGCTCGGGTCCGCGGCCGGGTCCGCCGGTCAGGGACTCGAGGGCGGCGGGGTTGAGGGCGTCCGGGCGGAATAGGTCGGTGTCCACGCCTCCAGGGAGCGCGAGGGTCTTCGCTTTCATATCCGGGAAATCTTCGGCGATGGTGCCGGCGCTATGGGAGGAGAGGGCCAGTATCTTACGCGCTCCTTCGAGACCTTCGCGGGTGAAGCCCATGTATTGTGCGCTCCGGCGCGAGACGTACTGCAGGCAGCTACCGTGGACTATGCTCGTGTAAGGGATGCTGGTGCCACCGAGGGCGCGGCGCGCGACCAACGGCCCCGGTACCGAATGGTTGGTCACGACCGCCTCCGCGCCGCTCGTTCCGAGTACGGTCCGGAGGGCGGCGGCGTTCAAGGCGACGTAGTCTTCGAACTCCTCGTCGGTCAGGTCGAGGAAAGTCTTGACCCGCCAGCGCGGGTAGTCGTCGTAGACGTAGACCGGTAGGAGGTCCCCGATCTCCGGGTTGTAGACGGTGCAATGTCCGGGATAGGGCGTATCCTGTCCGCCGAGCTTCTCCGTGCCGCTCGCGTTCGCCTTCCGGTGTTCGTTCACGAAGTCGTAGGAGAGTGGGGCCGGCTCCTGGCAGAGGAGGTGCACGTCGTGGCCCTCGCGCACCAGGGCGCGGCACAGGTTCTGAACGTAGACGTTGCTCCCGGAGCCGGAGAACATGTAGCCGTGCGTCATCAAGAGCCGCATGGTAGGGGAGGATAGCAGAGTGGGCGGGCCAAACGGACGAGGAGCCTGTAAGATTCGCATGAGGGTTGGTTTAGATACGCATTAGGAGGACGATGTTCACGCGCTCGAAGACGATGCCGGTCCCGGAGGTTGGGGCGGAGGCCCCGGAGTTCAACTTGCCCAGCGCCCAGGGCGGGCAGTTGCGGTTGAGCATGCGGACCGTGCGGGGTCCGGTGGTGGTGGCGTTCTACCGGCCGTGGAGCGAGGAAGACGTCGCATACTTCAAGGAACTGGCGACGAAGGAAGACGAGATCAACCTGGCCGCCGGCTCCGTGGCCGCCATCGGTGTCGCCGAGCCGGACGAGGCGCGGGAGTTCGCCCGCGCAACCGGCCTGAAGTCTTACGTCCTCTACGACTACGCGCGGGTTACGAGCCGCCAGTGGGGGCTGCTGGAGCGCGATAAGAAGCGCGGCGACTACAGCCGTCCGGCGGTCTTCATAGTCGGGCCGGATGGAAACGTCGTACACGCCTGGAATGACGGCCGGCCGGACGCCGGGGAGATTCTGGCGAAGGTCAGCGAGATCTCGGGCCTCCCCAAACCCGCTGAGGAGGCGAAGCCCGAGAAGACC
>CALMWA010000204.1 GCA_937873125.1 uncultured Actinomycetes bacterium
GAGCACCTTCGCCCCGGAGGCGGCGAGCTCGAGCATCTCCTCGTACGTCACCGTGTCCAGCCGCCGGGCGTTGGGGACGATCCGCGGGTCGGCGGTGAAGACGCCGTCCACGTCGGTGTAGATCTCGCAGACGCCGGCCCGCAGGGCCGCGGCGATGAGAGCCAGGGACCGGACCACGTAGACGGCGAACACCCCCCATGCCACCGCGACGAGTGAGATCCCGGAGGTAGCGAACATTACCGCCAGCAGCAACACGGCGCTAGAGGCCTGGACGTAGATCTCCTTTTCAGCTCTCCCCATGCTTAGTAGAAGAGGCCCAGCGGGGAACATAACCGCGGAGAACGCCATTGCCAGGGCCAGCGGGACGAGTAGCGGGGCCGCCTCCAGCCAGCGTTCGCCGTAGAGTCCCGCGATTACGGTGTCAGACACCGTGGCAACCCCACCCAAAGTCGGAACCAAGACCAGCGCCGCCAGCCCTGAAGAGGCGAGATATGCTTGCTTGAGGACTTCGGGCCTGCCCTGGGTCCTTGAGTAAGAAGAAAAGAGTACGGTCTGAAGCACGGAGGCAACACTGCTCATTGAGGTAGACGTCAACATGTAGGCGCGATTATACAAGCCGAGATCGACCGTTCCGAAGTATCTACCGACAAAGAAGGTATCGATATTATATATGCTCCAGTTGAGCAGGTTGACGCCCATGACCTTCGAGCCGAAATCGAAGAACCCTGTTTTGCTCGCTAACAGCGGCCTCACCGGATGTCTGACCCTGAGATACAGAAAGACGCTGAAGAACAGGCTCTGTGCGAGTTGTGCGACCACGAGGCTCCAGACCCCAAGCCCGGCGTAGGCCAGTGGCATACCCAGAATCAGAAACCCGAGTAAGTACGATGATACCTGCGAGATCTGAAGCCCCCGGAAGTCCAACTCGCGCCGCAGCAGGCTCGCGGCCGTCTGGCCCAAGGCCTGTAGGATGAAGACCATGGAGAGAGCTCGGACCACCGCCACCAGGTCGGGATCGCTAAACACCCGGGCGATGTAGATGGCGGAGCCCGCCGTTAGGGCAGCGAAACAGAGACCGAGCAAGACCTGCACCGTGAACACGAACCGGATGTCGTTTTCGGTGACGCGTGGTCGCTGCACCAATGCCGCACCGAAGCCGAAGTCAGCTACCAGATTGCCGAACCCAAGCACCAGCCAGGCGACCGCCACAAGCCCGAAGGGCTCCGGTCCGAGCAGGCGGGCCAAGACGATACCGATGGCGAGCTGTAAGAAGACCCGGATCATGGTTCCCGCATAGTTCCATTTGAAGGCAGTTAGCGTCGCCCCGCCCAAGCCTCCATGGTCCCTGCCGCGCATTGCTAAGCGACACTCCTCGCGAACTTCTCAGGCTGTGTCTTCAATGCCTTAACCACCCCCGAGATTCCTCCATACGGAGGTCATTGGCAACCTTGCCTGCGTTAGGCTTGACGGAGGCGTGCTCGGTAAAGCCGTCTTCCGCTGAAAAGGAGGACGTCTCATGAAATAGATGCCGGGACGGCCATGCTGGCAAACTGGGATACTGCGCGGACTACGGAACCTATGTAGTTCAGTTCCACTTCAACGCCGTAAACGTTGGGTCCGCCAGGCCCTTGCGGTTCTCGCCGCTCATATGTTATTTCGAGCCCCTGCGCAAGGATCGCCCTGCTGCTGATCTAATAATGGTCAGGCTCTCTGCTGCTCTAACCGGTCCTGGTGACCGCGGTTATGGACCTGCAAAATCTGGGGAACGCAGTTTTGAGTAATCCGTTCTCGATCATGGAGAGGAGGCCCATCTCGTTCAAAGGCGCTCTGAGACTGCCTAACACAGGTATGGGCACCGTATCATAAAACCACTCTAACACGTCCTGATCGCAGCCAACCTCCATAAATGTCTTGAAATGGTACCAGTCCCAGTTCTGAAGGTGCCCCGTGTTCACGTAAAAGATCTCTCTCCTAAACAAGGATCTAACGATATGTGGCAGATAATATGCGTTTGGCACTGAGATCACCATAAGCCCGTCAGACACTGAGGACAAACGTCTCACCGCTTCTCTGGGATTCTCGACGTGCTCCAGTACGTGAGAAACGAGAACGCAATCGAACTTCCCGTCGAATTTGTCGGGAGAGATCTCTTCCACGGTTAGCTTTTGGACCTCTCCATATGCACCCGCCATCTCGACAAGTCTCTCATCCATGTCGCAACCGTAGGCAACGTATCCGTTCTCGGAGAGTCGTTTCAGAAGCTCCCCTCGACCACAGCCGACGTCAAGTACTCGAGATCCACGCGAGACGTACTTACTGATAGCCTGAAACACTACGTCGTACGTTGATTCCTCCAGATACTCCGCCAGGGGGTTAGGATGAACATAATCAAGATGCTTCACTTCCGCGCGCATCATTACCTCCATGTTTTCACGAAATTGAGCCCAGATTTGAAAACCTTAGTAAAACTTTTACTCAAGCGAGGTACCATAAACGGTTCAAATCCTTTCATAGCGACGGTCGCCTGCTTCGAAAGCGCTGCGAAGATGGTCCGGCAGAGACCACGCACGCACGCTCAGGATACATGGGTTGCCCGGCCGTACTGCTCGCGAACGCAACTCAAACTGTAAGCGTCTTGCTCGCAGCCTCCCGGCCGAGTATCGTCGCCGTGAAGGCTCGAAAGTCGTCCAGGTGGTTCTCCAGGATGCTCTTCAGGATTTCGAGACTAAGCTTCTGGTAGTCGTGGACGGCGACGTTGCGAAACCCATCCAGGGCCTGCATCCGTTCTGAAAGCTCTGGCTCGATCCATCCGGCTCGTTCCAGCAGGGCGAACGCCTCCCGGCTCTCCTGCGGCAGCCCCAGCTTGCCGACTCGCGCCTCGTGCATCGCGAGGTCTATGGCGGCCTCCGAAGCCCGCAGGAGGTTCAGCACGATGGCATCCTGCCGGGTGTAGTTGCGTTCTAGTTCGTCTTCGTGCCCTTCGTACTCTTCGGTGATGCGCTTCAGGCAGCGCTCTATGACGGCGGCTTTGTTGAGGACCACTTCGTCAGCCATAAACGCTTCCCCGGCGGAGGATGTCCTGCAGGATCCCCCGCCGCTCCTCGTTGAGGCGGGCGTATGACGAGTACGCGTAGTCCTCGAAGGTCTCGCAGGCCACCTCGTCGGCGCAGTAGACGCGCTCGCCGCCGTGTATCACCTGGGCGCGCATCACCGTCGAGGCCGACGCGAGGTCCACCAGGTCCACGTCCCTTCCCGCCTGAGCCGCCAGACCCTGCGCCGCGCGCCAGAGCTTCACGGCCGGCAGAGGCTTCCCCGCGTACACGGCGAGGTCGAGGTCGCTAGCGGGCCGCTCGTACTCGGTCCCGAAGCTGCCGAAGCGGTAGACGGCGAGAAGCTCTGGAAACTCTTCTCTGAGCCTATCCACCAGCGCGGCCAGCGGCGCGGCCAGCGGCCGTTCTGTATGCCCCTGCCTCACCAGCCGATCCTACTGTACGGTCGGACACGCTCCCGAACTCTATTCATACCTGTACCCGTAGTAGCCGCCCTTGCCTTTCTTGATGTTGTTCATTACCGTGCCGAGGACGTTGGCTCCCACGGCTTCGAGGCTGCGCATGCTCTCGCGGAGGGCCGTTTTGCGGGTCTTCTGCGCGTCGAGGACAAGCAGCACTCCGTCGCCCTGGGTGGCGAGGACGGCGGGATCGGAGACGAGGCCTATGGGAGGGGCGTCTATGAGCACGTAGTCGAACTGTTTGCGGACGCTGGCGATAAACTCGGCGAAGCGCCGGGAGCTGAGGAGCTCGGCGGGGTTGGGCGGCAGGGGTCCCACAGGGAGGACTTTCAGGCCCAGCAGCGGCTCCTGCCAGACGTCTTCCACGCGGCGCTGTCCGACGAGCACGTCCACTATCCCCCGGATGTTTCGCAGCCCGAAGACCTTATGCACGACGGGCTTGCGGAGGTCGCAGTCCAAGATCAGGGTCCGCTTGTCCGCCTGCGCCAGGACTATGCCGAGGTTGGCGCAGGTGGTGCTCTTGCCCTCCTGGGGACCGGGACTCGTCATCACGATAACTTTGGGCGGGTTGTCCACGAGCGCGTAGAGCAGGTTGGTTCGCAGGGTGCGGTAGGCCTCGGCGGCGACGCTCGTCGGGTCGATGAGGGTCACCAGACGTCCGGAGAGGTCATTCTCCCCGCTCCTTCTCTCGTTGTTCCAGACTTCGAGTTCGGCCACCAGGAGCTATCCCTTCTTGCCCTTTGGGACCTCGAACTCCGGGATGATACCGAAGGTGGGGACGCCGGAGATCTGCTCGACCTCTTCGGGAGATCGCCAGCTATCGTCCAGGTACTCCATAAGGAATGCCAGGCCCACGCCGAGCATCAGACCCAGCACGAGGGCGAGCAGCGCGTTGAGCGGCGTGTTGGGGCTTGCGGGGGATTCGGGCGGCACCGCCCGCTCCCATAGCGTGGCGGTTATGGCGTTGGCGCTCGGGCTGACCTCGGAGACCTGATCGGAGAAGACTTCCCCGATAGTGTCAGCTATCTGCTGCGCCCGCTCCGGGTCCGGGTCCCTATAGCTCACCTGTATAAACTGAGTGCTGCTGACCTGCTCCACGCTCAGGTTCTCCAGGAACTCCTCCGGGGTTACGCCGAGGTCCCGTCGCTCTATGACTGCGGCGGCCACGGGGCGCGTACCCACGGCCTCCGCCACCGTCAGCGTGAGCTGCTGAAGGCCCTGCACGTCGCTCCCTAACTGGCTCGGCGCATCGCTGCGCTGCTCCTGGCCGACCAGTATCTTGATGGATGACTCGTAGATGGGCGTCTGGCCCAGGCTGTAGCCCACGGCGGCTCCCATTGACAGGAGTGCGGCCAGCGCGATCACCCACAGCCGCTTCCATATCACACCAAAGAGGTCGCCGAGGGAGAGTACGTATTCGTCCTGAGATGACTCGACAGACATGTTAGATGCCGGGCCGGTGTTCATCATGACCGCATTCCTTCTGGCGACTGGCCCAAAGCTAGCAGGGGACTCCCCCGATAATCTCATAGTGGTTCACGGGGCATGAGTTTAAACCGTGCGCGGGCGGAATTCCATAACCTTTAGCACTAGCAGGTCAGCCGAGGTCAGGTACCGGACGTCCTCTGCTCGGGATTCAGCCTCTCCAGAACCAGCTCCACGTGGCGCAGAATCTCGCGGGCTGAAGTTCGGTAAACGCTGAAGTCGTATCCGTAGGGGTCAGCTATGCCTGTGGCGCTGCCGGTAGAGTACTCGGGGAGGGTACGTATCTTCTCCCGAAACTCCGGGAAGTTTCGATGCAGCGTCTCCCGGTGCCGCGGGGTCATGGTAAGCACGAGGTCAGCGCTCTGGATCACGGCCTCGTCCACCTGACGCGCCCGGTGTCCGCGAATGTCTATCCCCAGCTCCTCCATCGCCCGCACCGCGTGAGGCGCGGCGGGTTCCTTCACCAGCGCCGCGACTCCGGCGCTCTCCGACCTGAAACTCAGCCTCATGTCCTCCGCCAGAGCGTCGAAGATGCCGCCGGCCATCGGACTGCGGCAGATGTTCGCCGTGCAGATAAAGAGCACTCTCTCCATACCGAGGATTCTACATAAAACCTCCCGGACCCCACGCCGGAAGCTGCAGGGTCCGGAAATATGGCGGCTCCTGTTGGCCGCCGCATATTCGTGATGTTCCAGCCTACACGGCTTCGGAGAGCGCGCGGCGCAGGGTGCCGGCGTAGCGGCCAGTGCGGATGGTTCTTAGAGCTTTGATCTCGACCTGCCGCGCCCGCTCCTGCGAGATACCCAACACCTCGGATACTTCGCGCAGGGTCCGGATCTTACCGTCGTCCAACCCGTGACGCATCTGCAACACCTTCGCCTCGCGCTCCGGCAGACTCCTGACCGCCTCCACGAGCGCGCCTTCCCAACTTCCTACCTCGACGCGCTCATAGTCCTCGCCGGAACGCTCGTCGGCGAGCAACTCACCCATCTCGGAGCCGTCGTCGGCCCCGGTGCCCATCCGGGCGTTGATGCTGGAGATGGGCTGGCTGACCTCGCGCAGCCGCCGCGCCTCCTCGGGCTTCACGTCGAGCTTCTCTGCCAGTTCCTCCTCGGTGGCGTCGCGGCCGAGCTCTATGGAGAGCGCATTCTCCGCGCGGCGCAGGCGGAACAGCGCGTCCACGACGTGAGCGGGGAGGCGCACGGTGCGGCCGTGGTCCGCGATGGCGCGGGTTACGGCTTGGCGGATCCACCACGTCGCGTACGTCGAGAAGCGGTTGCCCATCTCAGGGTCGAACTTCTCCACCGCCCGGATGAGCCCCGCGTTGCCCTCCTGGATGAGGTCCTCGAAAGCCACACCCCGCCCCCGATACTTCTTGGCGATGGAGATGACGAGCCGCAGGTTACACTCGATGAGCTTGCGCCGGGCCCGCATGTCCCCCGCGTGTACCCGACGCGAAAGTTCGATCTCCTCGCCGCGGTCCAGCAACCGGCCGTCTCTTATCTCTCCCAGATACTGTGTCAGAGAATCCCTCGCCTGCATCATCCCATCATCCCCTTTCTCAAAAAACTGCGGTAGAACTTAAGCCGCCGAAGGACCGTCTCCGAAGCCACCGTTCACTCGCGGCCCGCCGTGCGTTACGAAGCGCTCCAGAACCCGCTCGTCGAGGCTGGAGGTGATCCACCACTCCCGTCCGCACGAGCATCCCAATGCGAGAGAGCGCCGATCCTGCACCGTCCCGAGCACCGCCTCCTTGAGCGACCGGATGCAGCACGTCGGAATCTCCCGCACGTACACTTCCCGGTGAGGCTCCCCTGCCGGAGCGACAGTGGTATCCGGCCGCAGAGCACTCCTCTTTCTCACGCCGCTCCTCTCCTCTCATCCTCCGAACCGCGCCTCATGAGCGCATCCTCTTCCGGGAGCACGGGTATCGGCGCCTGCCACATCGCGCCGCAGGAGTGACACTCGAAGCCATCCTCCGCACTGCGCGCGCTCCTCTGACAGCAGGCGGGGAGGTCGGCCTGGTAGACCGACTCCTCGCCGGAGTCCGGGGCGAGCGCCGCGATCCAGAGCCGCTCGCTCTGCACCCTTACGCCGCCTTCCCGGAGAGGCGTCCGATCCACTCGCTGGCCTCCTCGCGGGTGAGCTGGCCCACCGGCTTCCCAACCATGTCCTCGAAACGTGGGATCCCATCTTCGACCACGTCCGCGATGAGGGCCTCCAGGTAGTTGAGCTGCTTGCGCGTGGCCGGCATCTCGCCCTTGCCTTCCTCCCGCGGCGCCCGCGCCTGCTGCGCCGACTTCTGCCCCCCACCGGATGCAACCGCGGTCTTAGTGTTCTCGACCGCCGCACCGTTCTCCTCGCCGCCGAGCTCCTCGAAGGCGGTAACGCCGACGTTGATCGCGTCGCGCAAGGCCCGCGCCTTGGCCCGCGTCTCGGCCATGCGGATGATGTGCGGCGAGATGACGCGGCCCACATTCTCCGGGCTCGCGTCCCCGATACCGCTGAACTTGCCCTCCTCCATCCGAACGGTGGCCTTGACTATGGCGACCTCGCCGTTCTCGGGGGCTGGTATCTGCAAGAGATCCGTCTCGATGCTCCTCAAGCCCCGCGCGTGAGCCTCCTCAAGAAGCCCCGCGTACAACACGAACCGCTTGCCCTGCCGCTCGATCATGTACTCTTCCCGCATCGCTATACCTCCTTCGGCGTTCCTACACCGATATTGCTGTCTTCACTGAATTGAGTGAGGATGTGGTCAAAATAAAACATCAGGCGATCCGCTCGTAGGTGTACTGGCGTCCGCCGGGAGCTGCGGTCTCCACTTTACGATGGATGAGGCCGAGCTTGGCGAGCCGGGTCGCCCGATTGTTGCAGGCGGTGTGGTTGACGCCGAGCTTCTTGGCGAGGTCCGCGTTGGTGATGGAGCCGGCAGTCCGGATCTCCTCCAGCGTGTCCACCAGATGATCCGGCACCGTACCCACGATGCCCGGCTCCCCGCCGACCTCGTCCACCCGGATCATGGCGAGCGACCGCTGCCGCAGCGACGCCTCGATGTTCTCCAGCATATCCCGGTCCTCCTCGACCAGCACCAGCCGCCGGTCCCCATACTCCCCGCCCGCGACCCTCGACACCAGAACTCCCAGCGCCTCGTCCGCGAACGAGTAGTCCATCAACTCGACCCCTCGCGTGTCCACGTACAGGGTGCCGTCCTTCGGCAAACCCTCCAGCGCCTCACCCAGCGCCTCCCGCACCGCGCGGCCCGTTGACCTGGTAACCATCAGCTTGCCCCCGAAGTCGCCTCCCGCGACCTCGTAGACCAGCCGTGACCGATCCTCAGTCACCGGCACTGTCCTCACTGTCTTCAGTGAAATCATATAAGTGAAGTGTAACCCCTGTATGTCGGAATATCAATGGCATATGGGCGAGTATTTTGCGCTCATCGGGAACTTTTTTCAGGCGGCTCCTGGGCGAGGCGCGGGAGGGAGACGCGGACGAAGGTGCCGGGGAAGAACGGGACGTTGCGGGAGTTCTTGCGGTCCTCATAGGCGGTAACGCGGCCGGTGCCGGAGCGCAGGGAGAGGGAGCCTCCGGCGCGGCCGGAGATCTGGGCTACGAGCGCCAGGCCGCCGCCGCGTCCCAGTTCGCCGGTGCCGGAGACGCCCATCATCATGGCGTGGCGCAGGGCGTCGTTGTCGGTGGTGGTGTGCTCGGCGTACTTCGGGTTGTGGGAGAGTGTCTCTCGCACGCCGGGACCGCCGTCGGCGATGGCGATGAGCACCTCTTCCCCGCGGCGGCCCGTACCGCTGACGACGTGGTGGTAGGCCTGGACGGCGGCGTAGGCCCCGAAAGACGAGCGGCCGTGCTCGGCGGCGTTCGCGCAGATCTCCGAGAGGACGGAGCAGATGGCGACGCGCTCGCGCACCCGGTAGCCCTGGTTCTCCAGGATCTCCGAGATGCGGTGGATGATGCCGGGGATCTCCTCCTCGGTGTGAAAGTTTATGAGCTCCTGCAGCGTCCCCGGATTGTGCCGCTGCCGCTCCTCCAGAGAGGCCAGGTCCGCGTTCGTCTTCACCCGCCCGCCGAAGTGCCGAAAGAAGTCCATCCGCTCCAGGTAGGCTGGGACGTCGCGCCCCGAGAGCGCCAGGTCCACCTCCTCGCAGCGCGGGACTAGGAACTCAAGAAGCGCCGCCAACCCGCAGATACCGGCTGGCTCCACGAAGCTCACCGGACGGAGATCCAGGACGACCGGCTCCCCCTCCACGCGCGCGGCGGCCTCAAACGCGGGGTCCAGACTCCCGAGCGTCAGCATCCCGCTCATCGCGCCCCGGCTCCGTACGTTGAGTTTGAGCTGTGTCTTCACGGTCGTAATTGTAGCTGGTGAAGTAAAATCAGGTAACGTTGAGTGTTCGTTTCGCAAGGACGAAAGGGCCAAAGAAATTACTCGTTCACGATTGGCAGTTTCGAGCCTTCAGAGACTCGCATCATCAGCCTCCGCAGTCTTGACAGGGAGATTGGACGTTGCCCGTTTTTTCCCATCAAACCGGCATTATTCCACACTACTGCGCCGGGACCATTGAATACTGACTCGATAGTGCCATCCAGCATGATGCGTAGAACGATCAGATGGTCTGGTTCGCTACTCAGAGCGATTCGTGTACGTTGAGTTGCTTTTATCTGTACAAGCTTGCCATCTGGGGATTTGGCATCGTGGCGCTTTGCAGAGGCGGGCAAGAGTTGGAGTCCGTAGCGATGTGCGGCCAGCACCTCGCCCAGACTACCAACCATGTGACCATCGGGAGTAAAGTGTCGCTCAGGGAAAAGCGTTTGTAATTCATCGACTATCGCGTACAAACGTTCTACGAGAGCAGGTACTTGATTGACATTTCGGTATTCTTCCATCTGTGGCTCTATGCGTCGCGCCGGCGCTCGTAGAACAGCTCGGTGTAGCGGCGGTTGTCGTAGCGGCTAAAGAGAGTGCCGTCGCCGACCTCGACGAAGCCGCACTTCTCGAAGACGCGCTGCATGCGGTGGTTGTGGGCTAGGGTCGAGCCGCGCACGAGCTTGAGGTTCAGCGCGCCGAATGCGTACTCGACGAGCAGGTCCACGGCTTCGCTGGCAAAACCGCGGCCCCGGAGGGTCTTCGGTCCGATCTTGATCCCGAGTTCGCAGCCGTTCTGGCGGAATCCGTACAGCGTAGCCATCCCTATAGACTCCCCTTCGGCCTCGATGATGAAGGTCTTGACGCTGCGGTCTTCCCAGCGCGAGAGATAATCGCGGCGGGCGGCGGAGAGGGAGATGGAGATAGGGGATCGTCCGTTCCAGGCGGCGAGTTCGGGGTCCTTGTCCCAGCCGTAGGCGGCTTCCACGTCCGACTCGTTCGGCGGACGGAGCGTCACGAACTCTCCACTTAGTGTCTGGATCTCTTCGGCGTGTATAACGGCTCCCGTTCTCTCGAAAGGATAATCTTACACCCACCGGCACCCGCCACAAGCAACCGACGGTTCCATTTTCGTTAGAATGTGCGGAGGTCTAACACCGGGAGTAGCATTGAGCGGTACGGTTGGGGAGCTCTTCGGAGGCTCCGGGAGGAGAATCCGGGACGTAGTCTGGGGGGACGTCCCTATAGACCGGGCGGTGAGGACCCTGCTCGAGACCGAGGCCATGGCCCGCCTCAAAGGCATCAGCCAGCTCGGCTTCACCACGCAGGCGTTCCCGCGCGCCCGTCACTCGCGCTTCGACCACGCCATCGGCGTCTACCACCTGACGCGCCTCACCCTCAAGAGGATAACGGACTCCGGCGCCTATCTGGAGGACCGGGAGGTGCAGGGGGCTCTGGCAGCGGCGCTACTGCTGGACGCCGGCCGCTACCCGTACCCGCAATCGATAGAGGGTATAGCCTTGCCGAGCATACTCTCTCGCAAAGAGCTTTCGCGCAATCTCATCGAAGAGACTGAGGTGGCGAAGGTGTTGCGTAACGAGTGGGATCTCGAACCCCACAACGTCTACCGGCTGGTCTCCCGCGGCGGCCCCCTTCCACGCGGCCTCACCCCCACCGAACACCTCATCCGAGACATCCTCTTCGGTTCGCTGAGCGTGGACATGCTCGACGGTCTGATCCGGGACGCCCAGGCCGCGAGTCTACCCTACGGCATCGTCAAAGTAGAGCCCCTGATAGAGCACCTCCGCATCGTCGGCCAGGATAACCGCGCCCTGATGGCGGTGGACGAGGAAGGTGTGGGCTCCCTACAGTCTCTCGTCTTCTCCCGCTACCTCCTGCACTACAACGTCTACGGACACCACGCTCTCCGCATCCCGACCGTCATGTTCCTGCGCGCCGTCCAGGACGCCCTACAGACCGAAGCCGTAGACCCGTTCGCCCTCTCCGAGAAGGACGACGCCGGAGCATTCATCATGGTTCAGGACTCCGCCGAAGCCGGTAGCTCGACCGCCGCCCTCACCAAGCGCCTCGCCGAACGCCGTCCCTACTATCGGGCTCTGGAGTTGGACGAGCGCCACCCCAGCTACGCCTCGCTCATGCGCCTGCGCGACGACGCCTCCTGGCGCCGCCGGGTCGAGGAGGCCTGGTCACGTTACCTGACCCGCTATCGCAAGGGTGTCGCCGGTCCCTTCGACATCCTCATAGACCTCCCGGAGACCGAGGCGCTGACCACTGGTCTGCGGGTCATCCGGCGATATCCACTCCCCGGAGAGCGCAACCCCGTAACCTGGCAACACGTCTCCGGCATGACCGAGGACGACATGATCCGCTACCACGCCCCCCTGCGACGCATCCGGGTCGCCACCGCCAGCGATACCCTGGCAACCTCCGTGCGTCGGCACGCCGAAGAACTCTTCACCATCGCCGAGGAAGTCGGCTAATCCCCCTATCAGGTTGTCCAGGCAAAGAAAAAGGGCCGGCATTTACAGAAGGGTGAGACCCTTTTCCGGCCCTTAGCGGCCTCCTGAAGAGTCCGCTAGGATGATACATATATTATATGGACGGCTGGCCGGTGGCGCAAGGCCCTCTCAATAAAACTTAATTTTTCTACATTCCGTGCGTCCGATGTTATACTTGCGCTCCGAGGGCCGCTAGCTCAATTGGCAGAGCAAGAGACTCTTAATCTCTAGGTTCCAGGTTCGAGTCCTGGGCGGCTCACTTGTAAAGTACCTGCAAATAGCGGTAAAACTAAAGTCCCGGTAAATGCGCCGGGATTTTTTGACACCACAATTGACACCAATTTGCTCGATTTCAGCCTAGAGCATCATCCATCGCGGATGCTGTTCCGCCGTCCATGCCGGGGATGACGTGCGAGTACGTGTCCAGGGTAAGCGCGATGCTGGCATGTCCTAGCAACTCCTGGACGTATTTGGGGTGGACGTTGCGCGAGAGTAGCAGCGTCGCGCACGTGTGCCGGAGATCGTAGAGCCGGAACGTATCCGGTAGCCCGGCGCGCTTCAGGGTAGCTTTGAACGCGCGGGTGAGATTGCGCTGAGATAGCGGCGTGCCGACGTTGGACGGGAATATCAGGCCGTGATCCTGCCAGAGCGACGCCTTTTTCATCCGTTCTTCAAGCTGGCGCAAGCGGTGCGCCTTGAGCGCGTGGCGGGCGGCGGCGGACAGGGTGATCCGGCGGCGGCCCCTGGCGGTCTTCGGGGCGGTCATCTTGCCGCCGGAGAGCGCCCGCTTTATCTGAACGGTTCCCGTGTCCAGGTCCACGTCATCCCAGCGCAACGCGCAAAGCTCGCCGGGGCGCATCCCGGTATGCACCGCGACGATGTAGGCGGCTTCCAATCTCTCGCCAGCTTCGCTAGCGGTTTCGAGTAGAGTGCGGACTTGCGACGCGCTAAGGGGCCGTATTTCGTCCCGTATGAGCTTCGGCGGGCGCACGGCATCAGCGGCGTTGTAGGGGATGAGTTCGTCCCGTACAGCGTCCTTCAGCGCCTTCTTAGCCAGTGTGTGCATGTAGCCGACGGTGCGCGTCGAGAGTCCGCTACCCAGCTTCTCGCGGTAAAGGCCGCGCAAGTGCGACGCCTTGAGATTCTTCAGCTTTATCCGGCCGATTCCGGGGATGAGATAGTTGTTCACCGTCCGCGAGTAGCTGCCGTAAGTTGACTCGCGCACGGTTCCCTTGACGTTATCCGTGAGCCACCGGGAAAGCCACGCCGCCACCGTCAACGCGCCCGCGTCAAAGACGAGCCCGCCGTCGCGGTGCGCCATAGCCCGTGTCATCTTCTCGCGCACGTCTTCGCGCGTCGAGCCGTAGACGGTGAAGCGCTTCGGGCCGCCGGGAGTATCCGCCGTGTAGCGGCCCATCCAGCGCCCATCCGCGCGCTTGCTGATGCTACCTTCCTTATTGCCGCGCCTGCCCATTCAGTCCTTCCTTTCCTGTTTGTTGGCGAAATCTTCGACTGAATCAGGATCGTAGATCCACACGCCCTTTCCATCCGCGTATGCGCCGCCGACGTGTACCGCCCGCAGCTTCTTATCCACGGCGAGATTGATGACGCCTTGCCGGGAACGCCCCAGTTTCTTGGATACCTGTCCAGTACCCATCCATCTCTCCAATTCCTTTACACTAACCAATTCGCCGCCTTTGCTCGCTTTTACGTTACAGATAACTGTAGCAAGTATATTGACATATGTCAAGTATTAATGTAGAATACGGGTGTTGACAAAGAGATGGTCC
>CALMWA010000205.1 GCA_937873125.1 uncultured Actinomycetes bacterium
GGAAACGAGGCTCGTGGAGCGGGTCGAGGCGCTGGAGGCAACGGTCGAACGGCAGGGGCGCGAGCTTCGTTACGCGATGCGGCGCCTCGACAGCGCACTCGGTGGTCAGAGTTCACCCACCCACGAGCATCTGGGTTCTCCAGACCCGGCTTCCACGCAGCAGGGTGGCTTCTCCGATATCACGAGAAAAATAGGGAACCGGAGCTTCGAGTTTCCGTTCGATCTCCGACTTCTGCGGAGCGGGGAGTGGTGGTTGAACAAGGTCGGGATCGGGCTGCTGCTGTTCGGGGCGGCATTTCTGTTCAAGTTCTCGGTGGATCAGGACTGGATCACACCAACCGTCCGTGTGGGTCTTGGACTCGCCCTCGGGGCGCTGCTCGTGATGCTCGGCCTGCGCGTCTACGCCGACCGCCGCTCCTTTAGCCAGGTGCTTCTCGGCGGCGGTGTCGGCGTCTTCTACATCACCGGTTACGCCGCGTTCGGCATGTACGCACTTGTCCCGTACGCGGTCGCCTTAGCGTTCATGATGATGGTGACGCTCATGGCCTTCACGCTCGCGCTGCGGCAAGACGGCGCGGTCCTCGCCCTTATCGGTACTCTCGGCGGCTTCGGGACGCCGTTCCTGCTCTACGACGGCGCCGGGGACGTTGCGGGGCTCGTCTTGTACACGTCGCTGGTACTGGCCGGAGCGGGTGGTATCTATCTGTACAAGGAATGGCGGTCGCTGCTGCTGGCGTCGTTCGCCGGCGTGTGGACGGTGCTCCTGATCGCCGCCAGCGGCCTATCCTCTTTTGCGTCGCCGGATCGTGGAGATCACATCGCGCTGCAACTCGCGGTCGTATTTGCCTGGGTCGCACTCTCGATCTGCGCGGCCGGCCGGGAGGTTCTCCGGCTGCGTGCCGCCTCCGGCGCGGACAACGCCCATGCGGCCAGCGCACCGGCGCACGCGGTCTGCGTGGCGGCTCCGCTCCTGGCTCTGTTCTTTACTCATGGGATTTGGAACCTCCAGGAGCATACGCTCGGCTGGATCTCGCTCGGTGCAGCCGCCCTCTACACTCTGGCAGTCTTCCTCCTCCAGCGCATCACCGACATCGGCCGCATGCGCTACACCCACGCTGCCACGGCTCTCGTGCTCGCGACGCTTTCGCTCGCCCTGCTCCTTGATGGCGACGCCCTCCTCGTCGCCCTGGCCGCCGAGGCTGCTGCGCTGCACCACGCTGCCCGGCGGCTCTCCGACCGACTACTCTCCGCCGGGGCGAACGTGCTTGTCGTGAGCGTGCTGATGTGGATCTTCACCCGGCCCCTTTGGAACTATTCCGTCCTCGACCCGGATAGGATCGCCGTATTCAGCACCCGTGCTCTGTCTGACCTGGCCGCCATCACACTCGTCTTCGCCGCCACGCTCGCCATGACGTCGCACCGGACGATGGTTTTGTGCCGGCTGGCGGTCCACGCTGCGCTGCTCGCGTGGCTCTGGCGGGAGCTGAGCATGATCCCCAACGGCGAGCCCTACATCACCATAGCCTGGGGACTCTACGCCGCTGGGCTGCTCATATTTGGCCTCCGCCTCGACGGCGCCGCGCTGATGCGGACCGGCATGGCAACCCTTTTCCTCGTCGTTGGCAAACTCTTCCTCTTCGACCTCGCCGGGGTGGAGGCTGTCTGGCGCATCTTGCTCTTCCTCGGGTTCGGCGGGCTCTTCCTCGCCCTCAGCTACTATCTCCAGTCACTCTGGCGGCCGAAGCCCCTGAACACCGCCCGAAGCCCGCGGGTTACAACCCGTTACCCTGGAGGCGAGGAGCTTCCATAAGTTTCGACCTTCTTAACCCGACTGTCGTCCGTCCTGTTACATACGCCCGTTAGAGTGCCTGCCAGGCGATAACGGGGAGGCATCCGGGATGGAAAGCAGAACTAGGCTCGGGCTCGGAATTCTGGGGGCAGCGCTGATTCTGGGAGGTCTCGGAGACACGCTGCTCAGGGCGACACCCTGGGGCATTAATTTTCTGCTGTGGGTCTCGGCGCTAGCCGTTGCGGGTATCGCGCTCACCCGTCTGGGCGTTCCGTTGCGAGGAGACGGGCGCTGGTTCGCCGTCGTAGCTGTGCTTTTTGCGGGCGGCGTACTTTGGCGGGATTCGCCGGTCTTGGTAGCGCTCGACGTTGGGGTGGTGCTTCTCGCGATCTCACTGGCGATCTGGCGGAGCCACGAGGGGAGTCTGCGCCGCGCAGGAATCTCGGAGTACGTGATCGGCGCTACGGTATCTGGAGCGCTTTCTTCCGCCGGTCCGCTCCCCGTGGCGGTGCGGGACATCCAGTGGCGCGAGGTCGCGCCGGGCCGGTGGCAAGGACCGGCTCTGGCCGTGACCCGCGGGCTCCTCATCTCCGCGCCGGTCCTCCTCGTCTTCGGCGGTCTCTTCGTGGCGGCGGACGCCGTCTTCGAGCGGTTGGTGTTCGACTTCTTTGGCTTCGATCTGGCCGAAGCATTAGGACACCTGGCCCTGATCTGTGCGCTCGCCTGGATCTCCTGCGGAGCCCTCTGGACCGCACTCCTGGCAAATAGTCCCGCCGGCCTCACCATCCACCGCCCGCCAGCTCTCTCCCTCGGCATCCTGGAAGTGGGAATCGTCGTTGGGCTCCTGGATCTCCTCTTCGCCGCGTTCGTCGCGATCCAGGTCCGCTATCTCTTCGGCGGCGCTGGCCGGGTCCTCGCCGCCGACGGCCTGACATACGCGGAGTACGCCCGCCGGGGATTCTTCGAGCTCGTCACGGTCACTGCCCTGGCTCTGCCGCTCTTGCTGCTGGCGCACTGGCTGCTTCGGGCAGATAATCGGATCGCGGAGCGAGCCTTCCGGTGGTTCGCGGTGGTGCTCGTAGCCTTGCAGTTCGTCGTGGTGGCGTCAGCGCTGCAACGCATGTACCTCTACACCCAGCAGTTTGGGCTGACCGAGTTGCGTCTCTACACCACGGCGTTCATGCTCTGGCTCTCCATCGTCCTGCTCTGGCTGCTCGCGACCGTCGTTCGTGGCCGCCGCGACCGCTTCGCGTTCGGGGCTCTTGTCAGCGGTCTCGCCGCCGTTCTACTCATCAACATCATCAACCCGGACGCCCTCATAGCCCGCACCAACATCGCCCGCGCCCAGGACGACAAGGAACTGGACGTACCATACCTCGCGTCCCTGAGCGCTGACGCCGTACCCGTGCTGGTCGAGTCGTATCCGGAGGTGGGGGACGAGAGGATCTACGAAGACACCGTGATCCTACCGTCCGGCAAAGAGAAATCCCTGAAAGGCCCGATGTTGGAAGAAGAGGTGACGAAGCGCTGGAGCAAGCAGAATACCGATTGGCGTTCCTGGAACCTGAGCCGATACCGGGCTCGTGCTATCGTCGAGAAAAGCGTTCGTGACGCGACCGTTTCCCCTTCGCAGGGTCACGCGAATTAAACAATATAGGGGGTTCCTGAGCCAAAATAGGAGAGTTATCCACAACATATTGTGGATAAGGGCGGAAAACGGTGGATAACTGCATCAGGTGTAACAAGCCTTTAACGGCAAAGGTGCCGGTCGTAGGCGGTAGTTGGACAAGGACGCTGCTGCTCGTACAATAAAGGTGCTTCGAGATACCGAGATCCGAGAGGTGGCACAGTGATAACCGAGGAGCGCGTAAGGGATCAACTACGGAACGTCATAGACCCGGAGATCGGGATGGATCTCGTCGAGCTTGGTCTTATCTACGATGTGGGCATCTACGACGAGGGGCGGCACGTGGACGTAACCTTCAGCCTGACGAGCCCGATGTGTCCGGTGGGGGACCTGATCCAGGAGCAGGTCGAGACCGAGACCCTCGCAATCGAAGGCGTCGAGACCGTCAACTCCCAGCTCAGCTTCGACCCGATGTGGAACCCGGAGATGATGAGCCCGGCCGCGAAGTTGTTCTTCGGCCGCTAACCGGTTCGACGAACCCGAGACGGGATGCCGGGCAGCGGGTTCGGCATCTCCCGTAAGTCCCTCAACTTGAACATCAAAGGTCTTTTGACCGACCTCGATGGCACGCTATTCGTTGGTGATGACCCGGTGCCGGGCGCCCGCGAGGCCATCCAGACCATCGAGCAGGCGGGCATTAGGATCCGCTACGTCACCAACACCACCCGCCGCCCCCGCCGCCTTGTCGCGGCTCATCTGCGCTCTCTGGGCTTCGATCTCGAGGACCGCGAAATTTTTACGCCCGCCAGGGCCGCCGCCTCACTCATCGCCGGAAGAAGCTGCTTCGCTCTCGTGGACGATACGCTGCTCGAAGACCTCGAAGGCGCGCAGCTAACCGGTGAGCGCCCAGAGTACGTGCTGGTCGGGGACCTGGGAGGTGGATTCACTTACGAGCGCCTCGACGCGGCGTTCCGGCACCTGATGGATGGCGCGGAGCTGGTCGCGCTGCAGAAGAACCGCTACTGGCAAACACCCGATGGACTCTCCCTGGACGCGGGGCCGTTCGTCGCCGCGCTGGAGTATGCGAGCGGCAAGACCGCAACGGTGGTCGGCAAGCCCGAGCCCGGCTTCTTCGGACTCGCGTTGCGGGAGATGGGGCTCGAAGCGAGTGAGGCGGCGATGATCGGAGACGATCCCGAGTCGGACGTGGCCGGGGCGCAGCGGGCCGGACTCGCGGGCATCCAGGTGCGTACGGGAAAGTGGCGTCCCGGCGGCGATGACGGCCAGGCGGACCTCGTTCTCGATAGCTTTGCCGACCTGCCGCGCGCACTCGGCCTGTGAGAGAATCCGTGCGGGCGGCGTCCGCGCGCGAAAGGAGTTGTGCGTGAAGTTTACGGACATAGCGGTTCAGACCGGCGACCGATACCAGCTAGTCTCGATCACCGGCGACGTGCGCCGGGCCGTGGAGGATGCGGGTGTCGAAGAAGGGTTGTGTGTGATCTCTTCGACCCACACCACGGCCGCCATTACGGTCAACGAAGATTACGACCGTGACGTACCGCGGGACCTCGCGGCTGCGTGCCGGGCATTTCTTGAGGTTCTCGACGTGCGCTTCGAGCATGCGGAGGGTAACAGCGATTCGCATCTGCTGACGAGCCTCTTCGGACAGTCGCAGACATTGTTGGTAAGAGGCGGGACCCTGGATCTCGGCCGCTGGCAAGGCATCTTTCTCGCCGAATTCGACGGCCCGCGCAGCCGGACGGTACGGGTGGCGGTAGTTTAGGAGAGTTGTTGCGATCACGATCGTTTGTTAGCTTACGCCATCCGGTAAGATACAGGGAATCGCGTGGTGGTCGGCAGGCGTCGGAGCGCAACTAGTCCTGGGAGGTAATTGTGAACGGATGGGTAAAGGGTGGACTCGCACTCGGCGGGATGGCCGTGGGGCTCGGAGCGCTCAAGAGAACCTTGAACCCCAGGCCGCGTTACGCGCCGTGGGAGAAGCCGCGTTACGAGGAGTTCGAGAACAAGATCCTGATAATCGGCGGCGGCTTCGGGGGTTACACGGCCGCGACGAAAATCTGCGAGGCCACCCGTAAGCGGGAGGACGTGGGCGTGCTCGTCATCGCGCGGGACAACTTCTTTACCTTCTGGCCGATGGTTCCGGGGATCGTCAGCAGTGATGTAGACACGCGCAACGTGGCGCAGCCGCTGCGGCGCGCCCTGATCATGGCCGGCTCCAGCTTCCGCCGCGCGGAGGTTAAGGGCGTGGACAAGGAGCGCAAGGTCGTCATCGCCAACGATGGACTGGAGTTTCCCTACGATCAGCTCATCATCTCCCTCGGCGGACAGCCTAACTTCTTCGGCATTCCGGGCGTCGAGGAATACAGCCTCACCATGAAAGGTGTCGAGGACGCCGAGCGCATCCGCAATCGCGTCATCGAGCGCTTCGAGGAAGTCTCCCTGATCCGGGGAGATGTTCCAGAGTCCAAACTGACCTTCGTGGTTATCGGTGGTGGCGCCACCGGGACGGAGGTCGCCTCCGAGATCCACAACCTGGTCCATCACGCGCTCGCCCCCGACTACCCGAACATAGACCCGAACCGGGTCAGAATCTTCCTGCTCGAAGGGCTGCCGCAGATCCTCCCGGAACTGGACCCCGCCCTTCAGCGGGCTGCCCGCGCCCGGTTGCACTCTGAGCGCATCGACGTCCGGATTAGCACCTTCGCCGAGGAGGTGACGGCGGACAGTGTCCGGCTCAAGGGCGGCGAAGAGATCGAGAGCGAGAACGTGATCTGGACGGCTGGCGCCCGCCCGAACGTGACGATAAGGGATCTCGACTTGCCGATAGATGAACGCACGGGTATCAAGGTAGACAAACACCTCCGGGTGGAGGGACATCCGGGGATCTGGTCCATCGGTGACTGCGCGGCCATACCGGATATCCGGCAGGAGAACGGCAAAGTGGTGCCGCCGACGGCCCAGGCCGCCATCCAGGAGGGCTACACAGTCGCGAAGAACGTGATCAAGACCATCGACGGCGACGGAGACCTGGAAGAGTTCGAGTATCGACCCCTCGGTCAGTTGGTCGAACTCGGTAGCGACTTCGCCGTGAACGAAGTGATGGGTGTCCGCTTCTCCGGCCTGGCCGCCGCGCTGTTCTGGAGGATGGCGTACCTGATTCGGCTCAACAGCCCTCAGAGCAAGATCCGGGTCTTCGCCGACTGGGTCATCGGGTACATGATGCAGCCGGCCGTAACCCAGATCCGGGGCTCCAGCGAGGAGACCCGCCGGCCTTGAGCCGGGGATCAAAAGGTGCTACGTTAGCTGCGTCTAACGATACGCTAACCGTGGAGCCTAGATGAACCTCGCCAACCAGTTGACCATGGCCCGGATAATCGCGGTCGTGCCGGTTATGGCGTCGATCTACTTTCCGTTTCCCGGCAACCGCTGGGTAGTCTTGGTCCTCTACGTGCTCGCCCTCCTGACCGACTATTTTGACGGTATCGCCGCCCGCCGCAGCAACAAGGTGACGGGCTTCGGCAAGCTCATAGACTCCATCGCCGACAAGGCGCTCATCGTCTCGCTGTTCTTCGCGCTGGTCGGCATAGGTCTCATGCCGTCGTGGATGGCGGCGATCATGGTGATCCGGGAGTTCGCCGTGACGGGGCTGCGGATGGTCGCCCTGGAATCGGGGGAGGTGATCGCGGCGAATAGCTGGGGCAAGGCGAAGATGAACTCGCAGAGCGTCGCCGTGTTCGTGCTGCTCCTGGGCTACGCCCTGCGGGGCGGTACGGGCGAACTACTGACCGCTATCGGCTGGTGGTTGATGCTCGTCGCGGTGGTCCTGACGCTGATCTCCGGCTGGTCGTATCTGAAGGACACGCCGCGGATTCTCTCCGTGCAGTCCGAGCGCGACCAGCGCCTCTGAAAGCTACTCCAAAAGCTGTAAAATCACGCCTCGATGGCTAACCAGCCCGAAAAACGTCTGCGTCCGGCCGAGGTCGAGATGGTCCTGCGCCGCGCCGCCGAGTTGAACGCGCGCCGCCGGCCCCGAGGTTCCGAGGAGGGGGCGTCCATCTCCCCGGAGGTCCTGATCCAGGTCGCCGCCGCCGCCGGCATCCCGGAGGGCGACGTGCGGCGTGCGATGTGGGATCTGGCCTCCGAGAAGACCGCCGAGCCGCACACCCTCGCCCGGAAACTCTACGGTCCCGCGCGCCTGCGGGCCATCCGGGAGGTCGAGCAACCCGTCGAACTGACGCGCGAACATCTCGAATACCTACTGCGTATGGAACAGGGCCTGAAGATGCGCCGCAAGACGGAGGCGAGCTCGCTCTGGGACGCTGGGGACATGCTGGGCGTCGTGCGGCGCGCGCTGGACTTCTCCGGCCACCGCACGCTCCTCAAGGCGCACTCCATCGAGCTGAGGGTCGAGGAGGTCGAGGAGGACCGCTGCGGCGCGAACCTCACCGCCGACGTCTCCAACCAGCGCGGCGAGTACATCTCGCTCGGGGGCATACTCGGGGCGACGTTCGCGTTGCCGCTCGCCATCGCGGGGTTCCAGAGCCCGCTCTTCTTCCTCGCCGTCATCCCCGCGCTCGTCGCGCCCGGAGTCGGCTTCAAGCTCGCCTACGTGCGGGCCTGCGCGGAGATACGATGCGCCCTCGACGAATTGCTCGACGCGGCCGAGGAAGGGCCGCCCAGGGAGCAGAAGACGGCAGAACGCGGAGACCGGCCGCCCGGCCAGATCCGGGGCCTCCAACCCATTCCGCGCTTTACCCCGCAAGCCTCCGACGACGAATAAGACGAAGCTAGCGGCTGACCGCCGGCCGACTATGGCTTAATATTTAGCCCGTGCCTCTAGACGTACTCAAAGAGATCTTCGGCTTCGACTCCTTCCGTCCGGGACAGGAGGAGGTGATCCGGGCGGTACTCGACGGCCAGGATACGCTCGCTGTGATGCCCACGGGCGGCGGCAAGAGTCTCTGCTATCAGGTTCCGGCCTTGATGAAGGCGAGCCTGACGGTGATCGTCTCTCCGCTCATCTCCCTAATGAAGGACCAGATAGATTCGCTCGTGCAAAGCTCCGTTTCGGACGCGGCCACCCTTCATTCGGGACTCTCGCCGGAGGAGCGATGGGAGGTCGAGCGGCGGGTTCGGACCGGGGAGATCAAGATGCTCTACGTCGCCCCGGAGCGGCTGCGCTCGCTGGAGTTCGTTCTCTCGCTGCGGCGCTCCGGCGTCGGGCTCTTCGTTGTGGACGAGGCGCACTGCATCTCCGAGTGGGGACACAACTTCCGCCCGGACTACCTCTTCCTGCCACGCGCCGTCCGCGATCTCGGCTCCCCGCCGGTACTCGCGCTCACCGCAACCGCCACGCCCCGCGTCCGGGAGGACATCGTTGCTTCGATGCGGCTCCGCGACCCGAAGGTCGTCGTAACAGGCTTCAACCGACCGAATCTTACCTACCGGGTGCGCGAGGTACGCCAGAAAAAGCAGAAGCTGGATCACATCCTGGATGTGATCCGCACTTCTCCGCCGCCGGGGATCGTCTACGCCACCACCCGTAAGGAGTGCGAGGAACTGACCGCCGGCCTGCGGCGCTCCGGCGTCAACGCCGCCACCTACCACGCCGGTCTGGGCTCCGCCGAGCGCTCATCCGTGCAGGAGCGATTCATGACGGACGAGGTGGACGTGGTCGTCGCCACCGTCGCCTTCGGGATGGGCGTGGACAAGCCCAACGTGCGCTTCGTGGTGCATGCGAGCATACCGGGGAGTCTGCCGGCGTACATCCAGGAGGCGGGCCGGGCCGGACGCGACGGCGAACCGAGCGAGTGCGTGGTGTTGTATCGCAACGAGGACGTCGGGCGCCGTAAGCGCCTCATCACCCTGAACGCCGCCGGTGGTAGCGAGGTCGAGTCGTTCTTCCGGGCGCTGGCGGGGGTCGAGCGGGAGGGACGGGTCAGCGTGCCGCCGGGTTCGCTGGCGGGGCTCGGCGGGGTGGAGGCCGACGCGGCGGGCATTATGTTGCGGAGCCTGGAGGAGTCCGGGCTGATCTCGCGCGGCTACGACCTCTGGGCCGAGGTCGAGGTCCGGCGTGTGGAGGAGGAGCCGGAGGGATTGTCCGATGAGATTGCCGCCGTCCACGCCGCGCTCCCCGGTTCCGGCGCAATCCCTATCCCGGATCTTGCTGGCCGATCCGGCCTCCGTCCCGCCGTCGTGCAGGGCGCCCTCTACCGGATGATGCTGGACGGTGTCCTGGAAGCGGTGCCGCGGGGCTCGCTCGTGGACGTGCGGCTAAAGACCGTCGTTCTGGACGAGGGTATCCGCCGCAACATCGCCGCACGGCTGAAGAGCCACGACTCGGCGGCCTACGCTCAGATCCGGGACGTTCAGAACTACGCGAACCTCTCGAAGTGCCGCCGCGAACACCTGCTGCGGCACTTCGGCGACACAGAGGATGTCGCTCCGTGCGCTGGCTGTGACGTGTGCCTGGGTGAAGCCGCACGCCCGGTACCCGTAACTGGTACGCCGACATCGGTGGAGCCGACCAGGAGCGCGGCAAGCCCGGTGGACGCCGCGCTCCTGGAGCGGCTCAAAGTCTGGCGCGGCGATCAAGCCAGAGAGCAGAAAGTTCCGGCCTATGTGGTCCTGCACAACTCGCACCTGGAGGAGATCGCCGCCCGAAAACCTCGGACGGTTCACGAGCTCGGCTCGATCAAGGGCATAGGACTCCGGCGAGCCGCCCGGTATGGCGACGAACTGGTCGCAATGGTCTCCGGCAAACAGGAGCCTAGCGGTCGGTCCGCCGGCGATACTTACCGGGAACACCTAGAGGTCGCCGAACGGCTCCTTTTGGCCGGTCGCGGCGCCGACGCCGTAGCGGAGTTGGCTCGCGCCCTGGAGAGCGGTAACGAGGAGGCCCGGCTGGCTGTGAATGATTTACTAAAGCACTTCGCGGACGAGCGGAGCACCGCATGAGAGAAAGGAGCAAGTGTTGAAGTTGACAGGCAAGAAGGTGGCCGTGCTGATCGCGGAGGGATTCGAGGATCTCGAATACTGGGTGACGGTGATGCGGCTCCAGGAAGAAGGGGCGGAAGTCGTCTCTGTTGGACCGAACCTCGATACCGTCACCGGCAAGAACGCCCTCGAAGCGAGCGCGGACGTGACGGCGGATGATGTGGACGCCACGGATCTCGCCGGTGTCGTGATACCCGGCGGCTGGGCGCCGGACAAGCTCCGTCGTTACCCGGAGATCGTGGAAATAGTGAAGACGGTTCACGGGGCTGGCAAGACG
>CALMWA010000206.1 GCA_937873125.1 uncultured Actinomycetes bacterium
TGGTCAGCGTCGTCCTGCGGCAGACGATCCTGCCGCTCGTCACCCCGGACGAGCTTCGGCGCCACTTCGCGCCCGAAGGGCTCCAACGCCTGACGCATCTCGACCCCGAACTCGATAGGTACGAGCGGGCGACCCCGTCTGCTCCGGAGGAACCGGAAGGCTTCGAGGTAGTTCTGCCGGAGAGCAGACAACCGCTCGCTCCGCGCGAGGAGCGCGAACCGTCGGATACGGGCGAATATGTGCCGCCTTCTATGTCGCTGCTGAAGCTCGGAGGAGCGGACCCCGAACACGACGCAGAGGGTACGAGCCACCGGCTGACGCAGGCTCTCTCGGATCTCGGCGTCTCGGCTCAGGTAGTGCGGGCGGTCGTTGGGCCGCGGGTTACGCGATATGAGCTGAGGCTCGGTAGTGGTGTAAAGGTCGGGAAGGTGAGCAACTTACAGCAAGATATTGCCTACGCGCTTGCGGCGACCGAGGTACGAATACTCGCCCCGATCCCCGGCAAGAGCGCCGTCGGGGTCGAGGTGCCGAATACCCGGCCGGCGACGGTTACGCTCGGAGACGTCTTCGAGGACTATCCAGAGGGAAACGACTGGGCACTGCCGGTCGGGCTCGGCAAGGACATCTCCGGTCGTCCGGTCTTCCTGGATCTCGCCGACATGCCGCACCTGCTCGTCGCCGGCACCACAGGCAGCGGCAAGAGCGTCATGCTGAATGGCCTCCTGACTTCGCTGCTCTTGGCTACGGACCCGCGCCAGGTCAAGATGGTGCTCATAGACCCGAAGAGGGTCGAGCTGTCGCAGTTCGCTCGCATACCGCACCTCATAACTCCCGTCGTCACGGATGTGAAGAAGGCCGCCAACGCTCTCGGGTGGGCGGTGTCGGAGATGGAGCGGCGCTACGAGGTGCTGGAGCAGAAGGGCGTCCGTTCACTGGAGGGTTACAACGCACGTGCCGAGCACCCTATGCCGTACGTACTGGTAGTCATAGACGAGCTTGCGGACCTGATGATGCAGGCCGGGGCGAAGGTCGAGGACGCCATAGTACGGCTTGCACAGAAGGCGCGGGCGGTCGGGATACACCTCGTGGTCGCCACCCAGCGACCCAGCGTTGACGTCATAACCGGCATGATCAAGGCGAATATCCCGAGCCGCATTGCTTTTGCCGTATCCAGCCAGGTTGACTCGCGCGTTATCCTCGACACCTCCGGAGCCGAAGCGCTCCTCGGCATGGGGGACATGCTCTACAAACCTGTCTCCGCGGCCCGCGCATCCCGCGTGCAGGGCGCGTACATCTCCGAACCCGAAGTAGAGCGCATTGTCGACGCTAGTATCGCAGCGGCTCGCGGCAAGGCGGAGACGAAGTTCGTCGAGGAAGTTACCGCGCCCAAGAACGAGAAAGAAGAGTCCGGGGAGCCCGAAGACGAGTTGCTGCCGGAGGCGGCTAGCTTCGTGGTGTCTACGCAACAAGCTTCCGTAAGCGCGGTGCAGCGCCGGTTCCGAGTAGGATACTCGCGCGCCGGCCGTATCATCGACGCGCTGGAGCGCAAGGGAATCGTCGGGCCGTACGAAGGCTCCAAGAGCCGCTCCGTGGTCGCGAGTGAGCTGGAAGTGACCAGCATCTTTAGCGGTGAAGAGGGTTCGGAGAGCGGCGGCGCAAACTCCTCCGGCGCGGGGGAAGAGCCATCCGAGAGCTGGTAGCTTTTGTGATAGGCTAAACGAAGCATGACCGAAGAAGGCCGGAGATTATACGAGCGTGACGGCGGGCTGGAGATCGGCCCGGCGCTGGAGAAAGCGCGTCGTCAACACGGCCTGAGCCTCGAAGAGGTCGAGCAGGCGACAAAGATTCGGAAGCGTTACCTTCAGGGCCTAGAGAACGATGACTACGGGGTGTTGCCCGATGCCGTGTATGTCCAGGGGTTCGTCAAGACTTATGCCAATTACCTGGGTCTGGACGGGGAGCAACTCGCCGAAGAGCTAAGGAGCCGGCGCCAGCCTCGCCGGGAGCGCCATGCCAATAACGGAAGAGCCGGCAAAGGGGGCTTCGATAAGCCCCTCATAAATCCGGCAGGCCTCGCTGGTGCGGAGAAGCGACGGATCTCCGTCAGGGCTATACTCGGTCTGCTGGCTTCAGTCTTGTTGATCGTGCTGGTGATCGGGGCTCTCTACTACATCGGCCGGGGCTCCCTGGTGCCGGAGTCCGGCGGCAACGAACCCGCGCCGCGTTCTGATCGGGGTAGCCAGAACCCCGGCGGCTCCGGGAACGAGAAACCAACTGCCGACTCGGATAATTCTCCCGAGGACCCTAACGACTCGAAACAGAGAGCCGCCGCCCCCGAAGCCGAGAAGGCAGCCGCCCCCGCCGCGTTGGAGGGAGTGGAGGTGGCCGTGACAATAGAGGGATCGCCGGCCTGGATCAGCGTCCTTTCGGACGGAACAGTGGTCTATGAGCAGGTCGCGGAGCCGGGCTTCACGGAGACTTTTGAGGCGGATGATAACTTGAGCATCTCTACGGGAAACGCCGGTGCAGTGTCGCTGACGGTCAACGGTGAAGACGAGGGGACAATGGGTGAGGCCGGTGAGGTCGTAAGCCGGGAATTCACTCCCAGAGCCACGAGCTAGAGTCCGAGCACTTGCGGGTTGGCCGGATATAGGGGGTTTGGGTGTGGTACGGCTGCAGTATAATGGCTGCATGTATGCAGGTTTTTAGCGATCATCTCCGTGGAGGATAGAGTTGGATAAGAGCAAAGCCATAGTCGCGGCCGTATCTCAGATAGAGAAATCATACGGCAAGGGCGCGATCATGCGGATGGGCGACCGCGAGATTCAGAAGATACCCGTGATCCCGACGGGAGCCATGTCCCTGGACCTGGCACTCGGGGTCGGCGGATTGCCTAGAGGTAGGATCGTCGAGATCTTCGGCCCTGAGTCGAGCGGTAAGACGACGCTGGCTCTGCACGTCATCTCCGAGGCCCAGAAGACCGGCGGTCTCGCGGCCTTCGTGGACGCGGAGCACGCCCTGGACCCGGCCTACGCCGAGAGGATCGGCGTGGACCTCGACAACCTCTACTTCTCACAGCCGGACAACGGCGAACAGGCGCTGGAGATCACTGACACCCTCGTTCGCTCCGGAGCCCTCGACCTGGTCGTCATAGACTCCGTCGCCGCGCTCGTGCCTCGGGCTGAGATAGAAGGTGAGATGGGCGACTCTCACGTTGGACTACAGGCTCGTCTTATGAGCCAGGCATTGAGGAAGCTATCGGGGTCTTTGAACCGTTCCGGGACGACGGCCATCTTTATCAACCAGTTGCGGGAGAAGATCGGGGTGATGTTCGGCTCTCCCGAAACGACGCCGGGTGGCCGGGCGCTGAAGTTCTATTCCAGCGTTCGCCTGGACATCCGCCGCATTGGGGCTTTGAAGAACGGCAACGACACGGTCGGTAACCAGACGAAGGTGAAGGTCGTGAAGAACAAGGTCGCACCGCCGTTCAAGGTGGTCGAGTTCGACATCATGTACGGCGAGGGTATCTCCAAGGAGGGAAGCTTGCTGGATATCGGGATCGAGCAGGGCGTGGTCCAGAAGTCCGGGGCATGGTTCGGTTACGGCGACGAACGTCTCGGTCAGGGCCGCGAGAACGCCAAGCAGTTCCTCAAGGAGAACGAAGCCGTTCGCGAGCGCGTCATAAACGACATCTACGAGAAGCTCGGTCTCGACCGCGTTGGGAATGCTGAAGAGATGAACGGGGATAGCGTGCCCGCGGAACGGCCTGTCGAGGAGCCTGCCGGGCAGGTCCTCTAGGCGCGTATGCCGGAGATAACCGGCGTCAGAGAGCGCCGGGGACGGAGCAGGGTCTTCGTCGATGGGGAGTTCTGGGCCGAGATAGATGCGAACGTGGCGCTGGAGCGCGGCCTCTACGAGGGGGTCGCGCTTTCTTATGAGGAGCTGGACGAGGCACGGGTTGCGGGGGAGAGGGCTCTCGCTATGAACCGCGCCTTGAACTTCCTGGCCTATCGGTCCCGGTCGGAGAAGGAAGTTCGGGACCGGCTAGTTCGTTACGGGTACGGCGGGGATACCGTGGACGGGGTGTTGGGACGTCTGGCGGAGCTTGGGTATCTGGACGACGAGGGGTTTGCGCGGACGGCAGCGTCGGAAAAAGCCCGCAAATACGGGCCTCGGCGGGTTTCGGCGGACCTCAGGCGGGGTGGTGTGAGCGGTGAGATCGCGCAGGCTGCGGTTGAGGAGGTGTTTCGGGAGAACCCGGAGCAGGATGTGGCGCGCGAGGCGGTGGCGCGGCGCTATAATACGTCTGAGGGGTCCGACGCGCAGGCGCGTCGGGTCTACGGTTTCTTGATGCGCCGGGGCTTCTCGGCCGATGTGTGTGCCGAGATCTCGCGGGAATACCGCGAGCCGGGGGCGTCCGAAGCCGACGTGTAGATACTGACTGTGATCCGGCCGCCGCTGCGGTGGCGGCCTGTTTTGGAGGACAACTTGTGAACGTACTACTATTGGTCCTGGGGCTGGCCATCGGGCTCCTGGGCGGCGCTGCACTGGGCTATTATCTCTGTAAATCACGTATGGAGGCGCGTCAGGCGGAGGCGCGCTCCGATGCCCGGTCTCTCATCGAGGATGCCAACCGTCAGGTAGAAGCGGCCCGCCGGGAAGCGGAACTGGCTGCCAAAGAAGCTGCGCTGAAGGTCAAAGACGAGGCTGAGGTGGAGCTTCGGTCTCGCCGGATGGAGATCGCGCGGGTGGAGGAGCGCTTGCAGAACCGCGACGCTACCCTCGACCGTCGCGAGAGTGATCTGGACCGGCGCCGTCAGAAACTCACCGAGACCGAGGAAGCGCTGCAGCGGCGGGAGGAGGATCTCAAGTCGCGGGAGGCAGATCAGTTGCGGGCTCTGGAGGAGATCTCCGGCCTCACCCGCGCCGAGGCCGAACGCCGACTCTATGAAGGGCTGGAGCAGGATCTCGAAGATCGTCTCGGACGGATGGTGCGCGACCGCACCCTCGAAGCCGAGGAGAAGGCCGACACCGAGGCCCGGCGGATAATCTCAACGACTATGGAACGTCTGGCTTCGGATCTCACCTCGGAGTCGACCGTGAAGGCCATACCGCTGACCTCCGACGATATGAAGGGTAGGATCATCGGCCGTGAGGGCCGCAATATACGAGCCTTCGAGGCCGCGACGGGCGTTGACGTGATAATAGACGACACGCCGGAGACGGTCGTGATCTCCTGCTTCGATCCCGTGCGGCGGGAGATCGGCCGCGTCTCGATGGGACGCTTGGTGCAGGACGGACGCATCCATCCTGGGCGCATCGAGCAGATCGTCGCGAAGGCGAAGAAGGACGTGGAGAAGGAGATGAAGGCGGCGGGACGCCAGGCTCTCTACGACGCCAAGATCTCCGGCGGCATGAACAATGACCTGATCCGCCTGCTCGGCGCCCTGAAGTACCGCACCTCCTACGGACAGAACGTCCTCGCTCATTCCGTCGAAGTCGCCAACCTGTGCGGCATGATGGCCGCCGAGCTCGGCGCGAACGTGAAGCTCTCCCGCCGGGGGGCGTTGCTGCACGACGTTGGCAAGGCCATAGACCACGAGATCGAGGGTACGCACGCCTTGATCGGCGGTCGCTTCGCCAAGAAGAGTGGTGAGTCAGAAGACGTGGTGCGGGCTATCAGCGCGCACCACCACGAGATCGAGATGGAGACTGTGGAGGACGTTCTGGTTGCGACCGCCGACGCCGTCTCCGCCGCCCGTCCCGGCGCCCGACGCGAGACGACCGAGACGTACATAGAGCGGCTGCGCTCCCTGGAAGATATCGCCCTCGGACACCGTGGTGTGGAGAAAGCGTACGCGATACAGGCTGGTCGGGAGGTGCGGGTGATGGTCCAGCCCTCGGAGGTGGATGACCGGATCGCCGCCAAGCTCGCCCTGGACATCTCTAAGCAGATCGAAGACAACCTGGAGTATCCCGGACAGATCAAAGTGACCGTTATCCGCGAGAGTCGCGTTAGCGAGGTGGCCCGGTAGCCGAGTCGTACCGTGAAGGCCCATACCGCGACCTCGGAGGCGGGTTCGCCCGGCTGACCGGCTCGGAGGGTGCTCGCCGCACTCCCTCTCGCATCACCTCCGTCGAGGACGCCCTGGTGGAACTCCTCCGCAACGCCCGCGACGCCGGAGCCCGCAACATCTACGTTGCCTCGGTTCTCCGCCGCCGCCGTTACCGGACCCTGACCGTCTTGGATGATGGTCAGGGCGTGGACGAGCGCTACGCGACATTGATCTTCGAGCCGGGTGTCACCACCCGGCATCTAAATCCCACCATCGAAGCAGTGGACCCGAACTCCCCGCCTCACGGCGCCGGCCTCTCCCTGTACCACATCCGCAACCTGGCCGTAAGATCCAGCCTACTCTCAGCCGCCTCGCCGACCTCCATCACCGTGACCTTCGATACACGCGTCCTACCGGAACGCTCCCTACAATCCACCACCCGCCCGTCGAGATCCAACCTGCGCGCAACCGTCGAGAACTTCGCCCGCACGTCCCGCACGTCCGCCTTCTACTACGCCCAACCCGCAAAAATACTAGCCAGCCTGATAAAAAACCATATAATACATAATGACGAATCAGCGGTTGAGTTGGTGGAACTTGCTGAGGCGTTGGGGTTGAGGATCTCCACGAGAACGGCACAAAAGATCAAGAACGGGGAGATTCCGGCGATCGAGCGGATAGACGGATCGGGTGATGGAGGTCGGCGTCGGGTAATGACTGAGAGGGGGGGAGAGGTTGATGGGAGTACTGCTCTGCTAGACTTGGGGGATGAGCAGATGTCACGTATCGCGGTGATATTAAGAGAGGCTGCGCATGCGAGTTACGTGGAGGTCCACGATCTCCGCCAGAGTTCCCGCCCTGGAGAGATCACGCTAACGGCCCGAGTCCGGGAGCCGGAGGATGAATATGAGTGATACAAGCAAAGGTCAGCCGGCCGCGATGGTGCCGCTCTCCACGAAGCCCGCCAAGACGCGCCCGGTGAGGACGCCTGGCGCAAAGACGGCCTGCATAAGAACATTCGGGTGCCAGATGAACGTTCACGACTCGGACAGGATCCGTCGCATGGTCCTCGACGCCGGCTACGCGGAGGTACCCTCCTACGAGGAAGCGGATCTGGTAATCCTCAATACCTGCTACGTGCGCGAGAACGCCGTGGACCGCGTCCGAGGACACCTTGGCGAGCTCACTCGCCTGCGCCGTGAAGGCCGGGTAAAAAAAGTAGCGCTGACCGGATGCATCGGAGCCGCCCAGGAGTCCACCGAATTACAACGGCAATACGGCATAGACCTCGTGTTGGGAACGCATAATACATACGAGTTAGCGGAGTTCGTGGGTCTGCCTACGATGGAAGAGACTTATACACCGGATCTCCCCGGCACACAGGGCGACAACTCCGCTTTCGTCACGATAATGACCGGGTGCAACTATCAGTGCAGCTACTGCATTGTCCCCACAGTAAGAGGCCGGATGGTCTGTCGTCCGGTGGAGAGCATACTCGAGGAAGTCGAGAGGCTGGTTAGGAATGGGACCAGCTACATAACTTTGTTGGGACAAACGGTAGATGCCTGGCGCGAAAACGGGTTGAAGTTCTGTGATCTACTGGAGCGCGTAGCGGAGATAGCGCCGCGAATCTGGTTCACGACGAGCCATCCGTCAAACATGGAAGACAGGACGCTTCGCCTTATAGGTGAAAAGGAGACGATAGTAAAGAGGCTCCATCTTCCGGTTCAGTCAGGTTCGGATCGTATGCTGCGGATCATGCACCGGGGTTACAAAGCCGAACGTTACCGGCGGAAAATAGAAGTATTTAGAGATGCGGCACCGGATGGAACCCTCAGCACGGACATAATAGTTGGGCATCCGGGTGAGACGGAGGAGGACCACGAGGAGACACTCAAGCTCGTCGAGGACTGCTCTTTCGATTCGGCTTACGTGTTCAAGTTCTCGCCTCGCAAGGGGACCGAGGCCGCCGGCATACCGGGACGAGTACCCGAAGACGTGGTGCAGCGCCGCTTCCTGCAGGTGCTGCGCAAGATAGAGCAAAACGCCTTCACCCGGAACCGCCGCAGGATCGGGGTACATGAGGACATCTACATCCGGCATGGTCAGAGACCGGACGGCGTGGCTATCGGGGAGACCTGGAACGGTCACGCTGTTCACGTCAGGACTGGCGCCCCGGAAGGACATTACGTCACGGCGGAGATCACGTCCGCCGGACCACATGTCCTGTACGCGAGGGATCCAAAAACCTGAGCAGCAAGGCGATAGTAGTCTGCGGGCCAACAGCCAGCGGAAAGAGCGCACTCTCCGACGCCATCGCGGATAGTATCTCAGCGGCTCACGGAGAACCTGCCACGACCGTAGTAGTAGACTCGATGCAGGTCTACCGTGAGATACCTGTGACCACCAACCAGGCTCGCCGCCGTCCGGCCGAACTGGTTGGCGTCGTATCCGTAACGGAGGAATGGACCGTAGCGCATCATCGGGAGGCTGGCCGGAGTATCCTGGAGCGGACTAAAATCCCATTCGTGCTCGACGCCGGCACCGGCATGTACCTGAACGCGCTCCTCCTGAATATCCCGCTTGCCCCGAAGGTGGACGCACACACCCGACACAAGGCTGCCATGTTATCCGAAGGCTCTTCCAATCCGCGCCGCGCATCAAGAGAAATAGAACTGGATCTCGTGGGAGCCGGGAAGCGGCGTTCCATCTGGGATGGTGTCCCTATATACGAGACGGCAATCTACTACATAAGGCCTGATCGTCCAGCACTGGACGAGAGGATCAAACAACGCTCCAACCACATAATACAAAACTGCGTACAGGAAGCAGAGTCTATCCACAACGCGACGCTCGCCGGGATACAAATCAGACCGCAAGTCCTGAGCGCCATAGGGATCAGGGAAATTCTGGACATGATATCGGGAAACATATCGAAACAGGAGGCAAAGTCAACAATCGAAGTTCGTACCAGACAACTCGCTCGGCGCCAGATGCGTTGGTTTGACAAGCTGATCCAAACGCTAACCGGTATCGCGACTATAGAGGTGGCTACCGAACCAGATCCAGCAAAGGCTTTGCATACATTGCATGATACAATGATCGCATGACCGAGATAGATAAGACAGACAATAGCGCAGAGAGAGCGGTACTGGTGGGCGCGGGCGAGGGGCGCCACATGGATGAGCTTGCCAGGTTGGCCAGTACTCTAGGTGTTGAGGTGACAACAGCACTAGAGCAGAATCGGAGAGATGGAGCGGGGTATCTAGGGCGCGGAAAGCGCGAGGAGTTAGGCGAGCTGGTAGAGCTGAATTCCGCCGGGATGGTGATAGCCGACGATGAGCTTACGGCGTCTCAGGCGCGGGTTCTGGAAAAGCAGGCTGGTGTCGAGGTCGTTGACCGGACAGAGTTGATCATCAGGATCTTCGAGGCTCATGCGAGAGATGCGGCCAGCCGCCTGGAAGTCGAGCTGGCGGATCTGCAGTACCGGTTGCCGCGGGTTAAAGGCCGTAGCGAGGCTCTAAGCCGTCTTGGAGGCGGTGGAGTTACCACACGAGGACCGGGTGAGCAGAAACTGGAGTATGATAGGCGTGTGATCCGGGAGAGGATCTCCAGCATAGAGCGTAAGCTGAAGGAGGAGCGTTCCGCGAGATCCGTGCAGAGCTCTCGCCTCAAGCGATCCGGACTCCCGATCGTTGCTCTCGTGGGCTATACGAACGCCGGCAAGACGACGATACTGAACGATATTAGTGGAGCAGGAAGGTCTACTAGAGACCGGCTCTTCGAGACGCTAGAGACAACTACCCGCCTAGTGGAAAACGGTACACCAAAGGGAGCGGGATCAATGTCCCGGCCCGATTTCGTTCTTACAGACACGGTCGGATTTATTAGAAAGCTGCCGAAGCAGTTGGTGCGTTCCTTCGAGAGCACTCTGGAGGCAGCCAGAGGTGCTGAGGTGCGGGTGCTTTGCGCGGATGCATCCAGCAGCGAAGTCGCGGACGAGATAGCGACTGTGCGTCAAATACTCGGACAAAACGAGACGACATCATCGCAGACAAACGAGATCGTGGGTGACGGTACGTTACTTTGCCTGAACAAAATAGACCTGGTCTCGAAGGAAAGAGTTTCGGAACTAGAGAAAGACTACCCCGATGCAGTAATGATAAGCGCGATTTCGAGTGGTACGGCACCTCTCCTGGACCTCATCTACAGTGCAATAGCCAGGGATCGAGAGCGAGTGAGCTTGATCATCCCGCACGCCGAGTATGCGAGTGCGAGCCAGCTCTATGGCCTGGCGGAGATCCACGACTCCAGCGAGACCGAGTCGGGGGTGCGGCTCGACGTGACGCTCCCGAAACGGGCGGCGAGCAGGTACCAACGCTTTAGAGTCTTGTAAGTTGGAAGATGCCATCAGGACCTATCCTCCGCCATCCTCGGAACTCCGCGTAGAGGACATATACAGAGATATACAGCTACCGTCCAAGAACCCCTGGGACTGCAGCCTCCCGTACGCTGCTATCAACATGGTCTCTTCGCTCGATGGAAAGATCGCGATCAATGGCACGGCCAACCCAATAGGAGGGTCAGCGGATCGCCGGGTTATGCGTAACATACGCTCCAGATTCGATGCCGTTCTTAGAGGAGCCGGAACACTGCGCGCGGAGAAGATATCTCTCGGTGTCACCAAGGATCTAGCGAGAGACCGCCTCTCCGAAGGGCGAGAAGAGCAGCCCCTGGATCTCATCCTATCGAGTGACATTGCGGGATTGCCTCTAGATACAAACCTTCTCAACGTCACACCGGGCCGTGTCGCTGTTCTAGTCCCATCAGATAACACCTCGGCGGCTCGTGAAGACATCCAAATTTTACGGATGCCCACAGTTACCGGCGGAGCCGTGGATCTCATGCAGGCCATGCAGCTGTTGAAAAGAGACCACCATGTCCACAGCGTTCTGCTCGAGGGTGGCCCGACACTAAATCATCATTTCGTCTCTAACAATCTAGTGAACGAACTCTTTCTTACTTTGGCGCCCAAACTATTACCCGCAAACACAGACGCTCCACTGACTCTACTGCATGCGCCGAGACGCTCTCACGCGGCACCCTTAAACCTCGAACTCATATCTACCCACGTTGCGGGAGACGAAGTATTCCTACGCTACACTATTCCGGCCATTAATCCCACCAGTTTCCGATAAGTGTAATTCTCGGAAATCCAGTTCGAGAGTATGCTATCTGTCTCTTTGGCCTGATTCTGGCGTTGACCGTCTGTTTGCGCTGCGGCATGTAGTGGCTGCTGTCGTGAGAAGTAGCCTATGTTGTTGGGATCTCTTTTTGCCGGACTCTAACTTTGACTAAAGGCTATGAGGCTCTCTATAATCTTCGTTATGTTCACGACCAAGAGTGTGCACTTTAAGATATCCGCGGTTTGGGGGTTTGGTGAGAGATCTTAGTCTCCCGGTGAAGTTGGCGCTATGTTGCCTGGTGTTGGCCTGTGGTTTTACAGCTCGTGTTGGCTGGGCCTATTTGGATGTCGGAACAGCCGTGGATACTATAAGCACCGCACGTGCAGCTGACGTGTCAGCCGCTTCCTCTTCTGGCAGCCAGGAGATAGCGCAGAGTGACTCTTCCAGCGAGGATATCGAAGTTACGGCAGGTGACGGTACTTCGACGGGTAGTGAGTCTGATTCTTCCTCTGGGAGCGAGAGCACTACCGCAGCCCAAGGCCAGTATGGCGACGCATCCGATGACCAGTATCAAGACGAATCAGACGATCTGTTATCGGCCGGCGGCTCCGACGATGGCCCGGTTCCGGTCATGCCCGGCGGTGGGTGTCCGAGCGAGTACCCGATAGACTTGATCGACGGCTGTTATAGATCCACTAATTAACTAATACGCCCTAACCAATTATTTGGCTCGTTTAGCTCGTCACGTATTTTCAGCTACGTTAGATCGGTAGAGTATTATATTGATATGCCTTGCTGGCTAGCTCTTCGGCGCGGCGGATGTAGCG
>CALMWA010000207.1 GCA_937873125.1 uncultured Actinomycetes bacterium
CTCCATCCCCCGGGAGACGCCTTGCGGTAGAACTTGCCCTGCCCCTTCTCCTCTTCGGGGATGTTCTCCCAGGCGTGCTTTTGGACCACCCTTGATAGCTCGCTATCGGAGACTTCTATCCCAAGCTCCGAGTAGATGCGCCGCATCGTGCCTAAAGTGTCCGAGAGCAGGTCCTCGTAGCGAACCAGCGTCTTGTACCCTTCGTGCTCCTCGTAGGCCAGACGGGAGTTCCCCGCGTCGCGCAGGTAGTTCTGGGCGCGGCCCTTCACGAAACGGTCGGGGTCTTGGTTGGCGACCCTGGAGCGGGACTTGTCCCTGCGTTGATTAAGCCAGCTACCCTCTTTGCGGGCGTCGAGATCGGAAGCGATGACATCCCTGGGGTCGCGGACGAGAAAGATCATGCGGCTCTCCGGCAGCGCCTGCATCATGAGCGGCGCCCCCATAGATCCGTTGGGTTCTTTTATGACGAGATATCCGCCGTCGGCGACCTCCGGGAAGCGAGCCGCCCCCCCGCCGAGGACCATATCCCTTATCGGGCCGAGCCACGTGTCCTTGTAGAGGCTGCTCATGATGTAGTGTTTGTTGCCGCCCACGCGGCGATGGTCGGCCCTTACGTAGTAGAGGTAGCCGAAAAGGGCCCCCACAAGCGGCTCGCGCCACACGGTGTGTCCCGGCAGGTCGTCCATCATGTTGCTGAGCCAGGTGCTTCCACTACGGCCGGTGCCGAACATCCAGACGACGTTCTCCGGCTTCATCTGGCCGGGCCTGCGGTCCAGGGCGCGCTCGGCCAGTCTGTCTCTCAGACGTTGGATCTCCTTGTCTTGCTTCTCCACCCGCTGGCGGAACCGCTGAACCCTGGCGTCCTTCTGAGCTATCTGTTCCCGTACCGCCGGGTCCCTCAAAATCTTCTTGTCCATCCTTCCCATCATCCTCCTAAATTATGGGACTCGTAAACTCCATTGGCCGGTTTCGTCATTCGATGCTATCAGTTTCGCGCCACGACGAGGATGAAGTCGCTGTCCAACTCCCCCGACTCTATGTGACGCTTTTCGAACTCGATCATGCGCCGCAATAGAGCCACGTCTTCCTCGTCTTCCGACGAGTAGTTGCGGATGGTCCCCGCAGCCGTTACCAGGTGCAGGAGCGTGCCGCCGTAGTCCCGCCGCTCCACGACCTCGAAGTAACGCTCCAGTATGGGCATTATCTCCTCGGAACGAATAGACTCCGACGGGTCTAACTCGTTCATCGCGTCTATGCTGGGACGTCTTATCACCCCTAGCACCTTCCCGTTGTCCGCCACCCGGTATTGCTTGGGTATGGACCCGAGCAGCTCGTTGGCGAGCCGGAGCTGCGCCTCGGTCCACTGGAACTGGCTCGGCCCGACGAACTCGTTGAAGATGAACAACCCACCCGGCTTGAGCGCCTTCTTAACCTCCTCGTAGACGCCCTCGAGGTTCTCCAGGTGGTGGACGGCCATCGAGGCGAAGACCGCGTCGTAGGCGTTCTCCTCCAGCTTTATCTCGTTGAGGTCGGCGGCGGCGTAATCGACCCGGTCGCCGAACCCCGCCTTCTCGGCCTCCTCGCGGGCGGCCTCTATGGAGCCCTCGGAGATGTCGTAGGCGTCGAAGCGCCGGGCGACGTCCAGGGAGAGCGCGTGGCGCTCCAGAGCACCACCCCCGCACCCCAGGCTGAGGGCCTTCTCCACCGGCTCCGGGAAGTACTTCCTCGCGATATAGGGGAACCAGGTCTCGTCGGACGAGCCGGTGCTCATCGGGTTTATGTAGTCCCTGACGATGGCCTTGTGGTCCAGCCAATTGCCCGCGAACTCGCCGCTGCGCCGCGCCTCCACGTTGCGCGCCCAGTGCTCGGAGACTATGGACGCCTTCGACCCCGCGCGACCGTTCGCGACCGCGGGCTCCGCACCCCTCTTCCGGAGCACTACAAGGTCCTGCAGGCCGTCCGCTTCACCCTCGCGGACGCCGACGAGATCCAGACCGTCGCAGAGCGCCGCCAGCGAAGCTCCGGAGGCGAAAACGGGACCTTCCTCACCGGCCCGCGCGGTACTCCCTCCGCTCAGGGTTTCGCGGGCCTCCCGCGCGCCCCGCTCGTCCAGGCCCAGCCGTCCGGCAAGGGCGGGGTCGCCGGCGGCCCGTTCCAGGGCGTGACGGCCGTAGGTAGCCAGGAACACCGGAGCGCCGGGCTTCACCACGCGGGAGACCTCCGCCAGCCGCGCCCCCAGCGCCTTTTCATCGCCGTCGAGGGCCATTACGGAGTAGACGGCATCGAAGCTGTCGTCCACGTAGGGCAGGGGACCGGAAGGCTCGACCACGGCGGCCTTTACATGGGGCAGGTTCTCGCGCACCCAGGCGACGGCCTCGCGGTCGGCGTCCGAGGCGTAGAGGTCCACCGTTCCCGGCGTGAAAAAGCGGGCGACGGCTCCGGCTCCGCAACCGAGGTCCAGGACCTTGCCGAGGCCCTCCCACGGTACGGGCGACGCGGCCTGGAAGGCCCGGTAAGCGCGGGCGCCGTAGGAGGCGAACTCCTCCTCACCGGCCGGCCCCGACGGCAAGTAGCGCAGTTGCTCCGGCGGCATTGGGGCGGCGAACTCCTTTAGCTTCGGGTCCTTCGCGACGCCGAGGTGGTTCAGCCAGACCCAATCCTCCTGGTTCTTGGACGCGCCGAGCGCCCGTTCCCGGTTGGACCCCACCCTCTCCCTCAGCAAACGGTCGTAGAGCTCCAGCATCTCGTCCACACTGCCCTCGACGCTCCTGACGTCCCGGATGTTGCCGGAGTACTTCTTCAACGAGTCCGGCTCTTCGGCGAGGCGCGTTAGCTGACGCGCGAGGTCGCGGTCGTCCCCCGGCCCGAAGAGCAGGCCGTTGCCCTCGTGCTCCACGACCTCGGCCATGCCGCCGAGGTTCGTGGCGACGACGGGTATCCGGGCGGCGAAGGCGGAGTAGATGACGAGCGGGGTATTCTCGTACCACGTCGAGGGGACGACGAGCACGTCTATCTTCTTTAGCTCCTCAGCGATCTTTTCGTTCGGAAAGGTGCCGGCGAAGTTTATGCGCGGGTCGGGTCGGGCCATGTCGTAGACCTCACGGGCGTACTCCGGGAAACCGGCGAGGCTGCCGCAAACTCTGAGCGACACGTCCAACTCTTGTGGCAGGCTCTTGAACGCCTCCACCAGCACGTGGACGCCTTTCTGCGGGTGGATCGTGCCGATGTACCCAAACCTCACACCCCCGGCCCTGGACCCACCGGACCCGTTGCGGGAAGCCTCGATCTCCCCGAAGCGCGAGAGGTCCATGCCGTAGGGGGAGAGCGTAACGAGATCCGGGTCTATGCCGTTGGTGGTGAGCATGCGCTGCATCAACTTCGTCGGAGCGAGGATACCGTCCACCGAGTTGAGCTTCTCGCGCAGGAAGCGGGTCCGGGCGAGCATCTGCCGGATGACGGCCATGCTCGGGTGCTCGCGCTTTTTCTTCGCCAGCGCGCGCTCCGCAGTCTCCCGGTAAAACTGTTGCTTGGTCTTTTTGGTGAGCGAGCGCCGCAGGATGTGCGTCTCGGGCAGGAGCCGCTCGACCTCCCGGCACTCCAGGCAGTTGGAGGAGATGTCGTCGGGGCCGTCGGAGAGCTCGCCGCTCGGCTTCATCAGGGTGTTGCGTACGCAGATGGCCCAGAAGTCCGTTGGTGTGTAGACGACGGGCATCCCGGCGTTGCCGAACACGTCCAGGATCGAGGCGGAGAGCCGCGCCGCGTGAAAGACGTGCGCCACGTCGGGGGCTATCTCCTCGACGTAGCCCCGCACGTGCCGGGCGACGGCCTCGTTGTCGTACTCCCGGCGTACGCGCTCCATCGGGCTCGTCACGTCCGGCAGACCGAGCGCCCGCACCTTGAGGCCCAGGTACTCGTAGTCCTCGTGTGCGACGTCCCCGGAGTCTGGTTTGAGGTCGTGGTCCACGGTGAGTACGTGAACCTCGTGGCCGCGCCGCATCATCTCCAGTCCAGTGTCGCGTGCCAACACCTCGGTGCCGCTGCCGTACTTGGGGAAGAACTGGTGGGTCGTAAAAAGCACCTTCATCCCTAGACCCCCCGTTTCAGCCGCTCGTCCAAGAACTTCGGTACCCGGCCCGGTTCCGCCCCGGCCATCCCCCCGAGGTAGACGCCGGTCTGGTCCCCGACCGAGCGGGCAACGGCCCGGGCATAGAGCCGAGCCCCGCCCCCGGCGTTCCGGGCGAGCTTGAGTCGCTGCCGCACGAGGACCGGCAGCCGCCGCCGAAGCTCCGAGAAAGTCGGCAGCACCCTCAAGCCCACCGTCTCGGCCAGAAGCTTGTGGGCGACGTAGGCCCGCTTCATCTCGTAGACGGCCGTGCGGTCGTGCGAGTGGATCACGGCGGAGGCCGGCTCGTAGACGATCTTGTAGCCGGCCTTTACGACTCTCTCGGACCAGTCGAGGTCCTCCCCGAAGGAGACCGGACGGAACGGATGCTTCTGCCACACCGAGCGGCGCACGCAGGAGCTGACATCGTCGAAGGTAATGGTCGCAAGCTTCTCCATCGGCGGCAGGGCTTCATAAGATTCAGGGCTTTCGGCTCGCTGCACGTGGCGTTCGGGGCGGTTGGTGAAGTGCTGCTCCAACTGGTGGCGGGTGAACGGGTTGCAGTCCGGACGCGGGATCTGGCGGCTGTAGACGCCCGCCACACTTTCGTCGCCGGTCATGTTCTCCACCATCGCCGCCAGCCAGTTCTCGTCGGCGGGTACGGCGTCCTGGACGGTCATGGCGACATAGGCGCCGCGGGCTTCGGAGATGCCGAGATTGCGGGCGCCGCCGTGAGTAAAATCGGACTTCTTTATCCCGATCACCCGCGCCTCGTGACGACGCGCGAGTTCCAGGGTCCCGTCGGCCGAGCCGGAGTCCACCAGCAGGATCTCGTAGTCGAAGTCGGTCTTCTGGCCGGAGATTCTCTCCAGCACCTCCGCGAATAGAGGACCGGCGTTGTACGTGGGGATCAAGACCGTGGCCTCGACGCCGTTACCGCTAACCAAAACTCTGCAAACACCTCACAAGAATGCCGGACAACTGCCGGATTATAGAACTATTCCCGCCGCTGTTACACCGGTGATGAGTACATGATCGAAGCCTCAACATCCTCCGTTGCGTGGAGCGGCGAGACCTCGTAGTGCAGCGCCTTCACAAGCGCCGACCACCAGCGGCTCCACATGTACTCTATCTCCGCGGCGGTGGGCAAGGCAGGCTCTTCTTCGCCGACCACAACGCGGGCTCCAGGGACGAACACGTTCAGCAGACCTTTCTGCCGGAGCCGAAAGCAGAGGTCCAGATCGTAGAAGTTTCCCGGCAGGTGAGCTTCGTCGAAGCCGCCCATCTCCTCGAACAACGAGCGTCGGACCATCAAGCACTCCGCTGACACGGCGTACGGATTGAAGGCATGATCTACGACCGGCAGAAAACTCCGTGCGCCACCGGATGGAAGAACGAACGGAGGAGACCCGGTGAGCCGGCTCAGGCCGATAAGGCTACCTCCATAACGTATTAACCCGTTAGCCGTCGAGACCTGCCCTCCAACGGCACCCACCTCCGGTCTCTGGGCCTCGCGCAGCAACTCGACTAAGAAGTCTGGAGATTCGATCTCCCGGTAGTTTCGCAGGAAGAGCAGATACTCGCCGGAGGCCTTTCCCGTCGCCCGATTCACAGCACTAGCATCGAACATCCCCATTACAGTGATTACCTCGTGCAACAGAGAATCTCCACTTCGGTCCAACTCGCTGGCACTCGCCGCGACGCGTCCCTCGTCGACCCCAATTATGACGCTTACCGTGGGATGGTCCGAGAGATATCGTGCCACCCGGACGGAGCCCGTGACCCTTCCAGGTCCGACCTCAGCCCGCACGTCCCGGCGCTCCAAAGCTTCCCTTACCGCAGCATCCGAAGCACGGAGGGGACCACCAGTCTCTCCCTCTGGGTACGGGCCGTAGCGCCGGCGATGGTAGAACACGCCTGGAACGTGGCTAATGAGATCCGTCCTCTCGGAGATCCTGAGCATCATGTCATGCTCACCAGCGCCGCCCGGCCCACCCCCCAGTCCACCGACCTCCTCCACGAGAGTCCGGCGGATCGCGCAGGGACGCCCGACGTACATCGTTGCCAGGAGAAGGTCCGAAGACCAATACGGCTTGAACACGGGGGCCGAACGCCGGTCGCTTATGTCTACGGAGTCCTCGTCGGCGTACAAGACGTCGGCACCAGTTTTCTGCTGGGCTTCCAACATACGCAGTATTGCTTCGGGAGCGAGCAGGTCGCCTGCGCCTAGCAACATCACGAAATTACCCGTCGCCAGCGATAGCGCCCGGTCGCGGGCTTCTGAGGCTCCGACGCTCTCCCGCGCCCGGGCAACCCTGACACGTCCGTCGGAGGCCGCGAGATCTTCCAAGAACTCCGCGACATGCGGCCTGCCGGATCCATCGTCGAAGACGCAGAGCTCGACATGCGGGTAGACAGCATTTAAAACCGAGGAGACACTCGCCTTCAACCAAACTTCGTCCTGGTCCGAGACGACCATGAGCACGCTAACCTTCGTTGTGCCAGCAGAGAGGGGTGACCAATCTCTGAGCGCTGAAAGCTCTTCGGCAGGGAGCGCGGTTCGCGCGACGTAGTGGTTGTAGGGTTCTTCCCGCAAACCTGGGCTATCCGTAGAGGACTAAGATCTCAGCCGCCCTTGCCGAGCCGGTCTCTGAGGGAGATCCTAAGGTTCCTCTGCCGCTCGACCAGTTGCCAGGCCCGTGAGTTGGTTATGGCGTCGAGCTGTCGCTTCATCTTGGCATTCTCTTGCCGGAGGGCCGTTAAGGAGTTGCTCACGGCTGTCTGCTGGGCCAGCCTCCTGGAAAGATCCCTTATTTGTGCCTCTTTCTCGGCCAGCTTGTTGCTCAGGTCTTTCACCTGAGGCGCGAAAGAGAGTGTCGAGGAGAAGGTGCTGAAAAGTGCGGCGCTCATCGCCGCGTCCGGATGGTCCGACGAAGAAGCGAGCCCACTCAGGTCCGCATCCCCGGAATTCTTCAGCGCAATCACCGCGTGCCGGTAGCCGGGCTCGACGTTGTCGTGCTCGTACATGAATTCGTTGTAGAAGTTGTTGAGCCGTCCAGCCACGTCCCGCATGCCCTCGGGCAGGTGGTTACCGTAGAAGGTTAACGAAATCATCGCCAGCCAATGGGGGAGATAGCCATTAGGCAACACCGTGACCTCGTCCCCCTGCGTCTCGAAGTACCTCGCGCACCCGTCGAGGTCCGGCAGGCCGTTGTCGGCGTGTTCTTCGAGCCAGACGTTGCCTTGGTTGTGGATGGAGCGGTGGAACTCGTTGGCGAACCTCTCCCCCGCCCGCACCGCCTCCGAATCGAACGGGGCGGCGAGCAAGACTCCTCCGCGGGCGACCCTGCGAAGCTCGGAGAGGTACTTCTCGCGGACCTCGTCCGGGATGTGCTCGTACACGTCCACACTGACGACATAGTCGAAGCTCTCATCCTCGAAGGGGAGAGCGGTGGCGTCGCCGAGCACGAAGCCGGGTACGCCCTCGGCCTCCGTCTGGTCCAGGATGGTTACGTCATCTTTGTGGAGGAACTTCAGGATGACGCCTTCGGCGCCGCCCACGTCGAGGATGCGGAGCGGTTCCTCATTCTCGCGCAGGAGGCCAAGGGCGTCGGAGATCACGCGGTACCGCTGGTACTGGTCGAAGGGGAGATCCAATTGCTCTCGGCCGATATTAGGCGCGGTCAGCGGCGGGCCACTCGTATGCTCGTTCATGGCTGGCGATTATACAGGCTTACGCTACCACTTTTGTGCGCGGGCACCGCACTCTGCACCCCCGAAATTTGGTGCATTACCGTGTAACGCCTTCTCTTTGCAGATACTCGGCCAGGGCGTCGCGCCAGTGGCGCAGTTTCGGGCTCGCGGGGTCGGAGAGCAGGCCGTTGGCGGGCCGGGCGGCGGGTAGCGGGTACTCGGAGCCGGGGACGGGCGAGACTTCGATCTCGACGTCGGCCAGGGCGAAGATCTCGCACGCGAACTCGTACCAGGAGCAGGATCCGGCGTTTGTCAGGTGGTAGAGGCCGTAGAGCCCACCGTCTACTATCTTCGAGATACCGTGCGCTAGGTCGCGGGCGTAGGTGGGCGAGACGTACTCGTCGTCCTTGACCTTCAGGGAGTCACGCTCCGCCCCGACGCGCAGCATGGTCCGCACGAAGTTATGTCCCCGCCCGTAGACCCCGGCGGTCCTGACGACGTACCAGCGGCTCGACAGGTCCCGGACGTACTCCTCCCCGGCGAGCTTCGTCCGGCCGTAGACGCTGATGGGGTTGGCCGCGTCGTAGGGCTCGTAGGGCTCTTCGGTCCCGCCGTCGAAGACGTAGTTGGTGCTTACGTGCAGCAGCTCGCACCCCTGCCGTTCGCAGAGCTGGGCCAGGTTGCGCGGTCCCAGAGCGTTGACGCGGTAAGCGAGGTCGCGCTCCGTCTCGCTGCCGTCCACGTTCGTGTAGGCGGCGGCGTTCACGACCAATTCGGGCGCGTGCTCCTCCAGGGCGCGTGCGACGGATTTTGCGTCGGCGACGTCCAAGTCTTTCCTGGTAGTTGCGACTACCTCGTGGCCCTGCCGGGGAAGCAGTTCGGCGAGTTCCAGGCCGAGTTGGCCGCCGGCGCCGGTTACGAGGATCTTCACGGCCTCACCCGGCTCTCGGGGAGGGTCTGGAGCCAGGCCCACGTCCTCGCGATGCCGTCCTCCAGGCCGACCTCCGGCTTCCAGCCCAGCTCCTCCCGCGCTCGCCCGACGTCCAGCACGCTCGCCGGCACGTCCAGCGCCCGGCCGGGCAGGTACTCGACCACCGGCTCTTCGCCGACGACCCCGGCCATCAGCCCAAGGAGGTCGTTCAAAGAGGCCCCGTGCCCGCTGCCGACGTTGAAGATTCGGCTCTCCGTCTCCGCGCGGGCGACAGTGCCCATGACTTCCACGAGGTCAGAGACGTACAGATAGTCGCGCACTACGCTGCCGTCACCCCAGATCGTGATCGGTTCGCCGGTGCGGACGCGGTTGAGAAAGACGCTTATGGCACCCTGCTGGCTCGCGGGGTTCTGCAGGGGACCGTAGGGGTTGGAGATCCTGAGCACCGTGTAGTCCAGACCGTGCAGGTGATGGAAGAGGCCCAGGTACTTCTCGATGGCGAGCTTCACGATGCCGTAGGAGGAGATCGGGTCCGTCGGATGATCCTCGCTTATCGGGACCGTGCGCGGCGCGCCGTACACCGTCCCGCCAGACGACGCGAAGACGACCTTCCGCACCCCCACCTCGACGCACACCTCCAGAAGCCCCAGCGTGTCAACGAGATTGGAGCGCACGTCGTAGATGGGGTCGTCGTTGGAGGTCTTCGGAAGGGTGGTGCTGACGAGATGGTATACGACCTCCATCCCCCGGACGGCCTCCCGGATGAGCCCGTGGTTGCCCAGGTCGCCCTCGACGTACTCCGCCCCGGCGGGGACGGCCCGGAACTCGCCGGGACCGCGGCCGTAGATCCTGACCCCCTCCCCCCTCTCCAGCAGCCGGTCTACCAGGTGGCTCCCTATAAACCCGCTGCCTCCCAGGACGAGGACCCTCACCCTACTCCGCTCCTCTCCTTGATGAGCGAGGCGTACAAATCCTCCAGCTCCCGCGCGTTCTCCGCGACGGTCTTGACCGGCCCTATGCCGTCCCGCAGTTTCTCCAGCAGCCCGTCCTCCGTGGCGAGGCGGGTTAGCTGGCGCGCCAGGCCGTCAACGTCTTCGAGGCCGAAGAGCAGGCCGTTCTCCCCGTGCCGCACGACCTCCGAGAGGCCACCGAGGTCCGTGGCGACGACCGGGGTTCCGGCGGCGAGAGCCGAGAGGACGACCAGCGGCGTGTTCTCGTACCAGCGCGACGGCACGACGAGCGTGTCCGTCTCCGAGAGCACGCGCCCTATCTCGTGGGGCGGGAAGGTGCCAGCGAACTCTATGCGCCCGTCGTCCTTGGCGAGGCGGCGCAGCTCCGTAACGAAGGACTCGAACCTCTGGAGGTTGCCGTGGATCTTGAGTGTGGCCTCGACACCCGGCGGCAAATTCTTGAACGCCCGGATGAGCAGGTCGCAGCCTTTGTGCGGCCCGAGCGTCCCGATAAACCCGACCCGAAGCGGCGGCGGGACGTGGCGGTTCTTCGGCAGTCCCTCGATGCCGGAGGTGTCTATCCCGTAGTGGGAGACCTTCATCTTGCCCGCTCCCACGCCGTTCGCGAGCAGCAGGTCCCTCGTGAGGCGGGTGGGCGCTATTACGCGGTCCAGGAGCTTCAGCTTCTCCCGGATGCTCTCTGGGCGATCCCCGATCTCCCGTATCTGGCGCAGCGGGGGCACAAACCGGGCGAGCGGCGTGCCGGAGAGCGCGGCGGCGGCCTTTATCGCGGGGACCGGCATGCGGTCGAGAGCGGCCTTTATCCGGGAGTTGGGCTGTCGGCTGGCTATGCAGCGGACGCAATGGGAGAGCTCGGGGCCGAGGCACATAACGCCGTCGTGGCGCATCAGGTCCACGACCGGGCAGACGGCCCAAAAGTCTGTGGCCGTGTAGACGACCGGCAGTCCCATCCCCTTCAGGGCGGGCACGACGCTCGCGGATAGCCCCTGCAGGTGCATGGCGTGAACGATGTCCGGTGACACTTCTTCGGCGTACTCGCGGGCGCGGCGGGCTATCGACGCGTTCTCGTAGTCCAGGCGGTAGGGACGGGAGATGCCCTCCGTCGGGCGGCCGACCCTCCTGACGGGGATGCCCTCGAATTCGTAGTCCTCCACCTCGCCAGGCCGGATGTCGTGGACGGGGAAGCTGCGTTTGGCGGCCAAAACAAAGGGTTCGTGGCCGCGGGCCTTTAGCTCTTTGGCGAGGCCGAGGGTCAGGACCTCCGTGCCGGCGTAGTGCTCGGGAAAGAACTGGTGAACGGCGAAGAGGATTCGCACCCGCTTACAGGTCCAGGGTCGTATCGTATCCCAGCTCCGCGAGCCGCGGGCCGGCGATCTCGGCGTAGATCTCACGGTCTCGCCGATTAAAGGTGTTCCTCCAGTCCCCGGCCACGCCCTTCCTAAAGAAAGAGCCCGCGTCCTCCTCGCCCTGCCGCCGCTTCGACGACCGCTCGAAGCTGCTCGCCCGGATACAGCGCCCGACCAGCTTCTCGTCCGCCCCGGCCCCCAGGAACCGCAGCACCCGCTCCAACACGGCCGGGGTGTCGGAGAGGAGGTCTTCGTACCGGATCTCCAGGTATTCCTTGCCGTAGTTCGCTGGTCCGTCGCGGCGGGCCTTGCCGACCCGGTAATCCCAGCGGCGGGCGAGTTGGCGTAGCCGTTCCTCCGTAAAGATAGAGCGTCCCGCGGCCACGAACCCCGCGCGGTCGGCCAGGTAATCGTCCCGGATCCTCAGCTCCTCCAGCGTGAGGCGGAAGACGCCCTCCTCCCGGTCCGAGGCGAGCCGCCACCAGTGGTTCATCGCCGAGACCGCCACGTCCCGGCCGTCGCGGACGATGTGGATGATCTTCGCGTCCGGGTAGTAGCGGTGGATCTCATCGAGGTTCTCCGTGTGCTGCGGGCTCTTGTCCCCGACTATCTTCTTGCCGGTGCGCGATACCTCTTTTGCAAGGAAGTAGTCCACCGCGAGCCGGGTCAGGTTGTCCAGATCCTCGTCGTAGTCGTCGGACCACTGGTTCCACGGCAGGCCGTGCCACACCCGGAAGTCCTTCGAATTCGAGAGCGCGCGGGCGAGGCTTGAGACGGGGTCGGTGTAGACCGGGATCTCCTCGCGGTCGTAGCCCCTGCCGAAAAAACTTCCCTCATGTCCGCACACGATCTCCGGGTGCGCGCTCAACGTCCGGCGCAGCCACGAGGTCCCGGAACGCATCTCCCCCGCAATAAAGAAGACCGTCTCGTAATCTCCGGGCTTCAACGAGCCCGTCCGCCGGGATATGTTCGTAGCCGCCGACACCGAAGCTCTGACGGCCCCGGCTGCCAGCTTGTTCGACAACACGGCCCCCACGAGGCGGTCGAACCGCTCGTTCTGCAGCCGGTAGTCCCGCAGACGGTCTATGGCGCGCTCCAGGTTCACGCCCCGGATTATATGGAGCTTCAGACCCCTCTGCTCAGGAATCCGTCCAACCGCCGGCGCAGCCGGGGAAACGACCGGGCAAGACGCCCGTCCGCAGGTCCGACCTTCGAGCCCAGGTACACACCCGCCTGAGAGACGACCGCGTGCCGGAGAGCGATCAGGGCGAACCTTGCGCCGTCCCGAGGTGCCGTCTTGCCGCCGCCCTCCTTGCGGAGCAGCGAGAACACGTGCAGGGACGAGGCAAGTATCGCCACCAGGAGCCGAGCGATGTTGGGTACCTGAACCAATCCAAAAAGCTCCGCGACTACCACCTGGTTTATGTAGTTGCGGCGCAGGTCGTAGATGAAGTTTCGGTCGTGGGAGTGGATCACGGCCGATTCCGGCTCGTAGACGACCTTGTAGCCAGCCTCCACCACGGCCCTGCCCCACCGGATATCCTCCCCGAAATTCGTAGGCTCGAACGGTATCTCCTCCCACACCGAACGCCGCACACCGGAGCTGACGTTGTCGAAGGCCGCGAGGTCCCGGCGCTGCGCGGGCGTGAGGGCCCGGTACAGTTCCGGAGATCCCGCGTACTGCTCGCGACGCACAGACCCGGCAGTGGCGATGCTGTTGACGACTACCCGGCTGAGAATACCGCTCTCTGCTCTCGGGACCTGACGCCCGTAGACTCCCGCCACCCGTTCCTCTTCCTCGAAGCTCCGCACCATCGCGGCGAGCCAGTTCCCGTCGAGTGGGACGGCGTCTTGCACGGTGAGGGCCACGTACTCGCCGCGGGCCAGCGAGACGCCCAGATTGCGGCTGCCGCCGTGATTGAATTCCTCCTTCGGGATGCTATGCACAGTCGCCCCGTGGCGCCGCGCCCGCTCGACGGTGCCGTCGGTCGAACCGGAGTCCACCACTATTACCTCCACGTCAAAGTTCCCCCGCTGCTCGGAGATCCCGGCCAGCAACCGCTCGAAGCCTGGCCCGGCGTTGAAGGTCGGGACGACCACCGAGACGAGCGGGCGTTTCTCTCTCAACGGTCGGCGTCGGGGTAGAACTCCGCGAGGAGGGGGCCGGTGATCTCCTCTATTATCCGAACCTGGTGCGGGGTCAGGTCTTCCCGCCACCCACCGGGCGACGCCTTCCTGTAGAACTTGCCCTCACCTTTCTCTTCCTCGGGGATGTTCTCCCAGGCGTGCTTCTCGACGGTCCTGGCGAAGCTTTGTTCGCTGACGGGGATTCCCAGGTCCGAGTACATGCGGCGCATGGTCCCCAGGGTGTCGACACGTAGGTCCTCGTAGCGCACCACTACCTTGCGGCCCCGGTGGGCCTCGTAGGCTTTCCAGGCGTTGCCAACACCCTGCAGGTACGCTTCGGCGTGATGTTTGACGAACGCGTTCGGGTTGGCGGCGACGAACTCCTCCGCCCGGCGACCGCCATCACCCTGGCGTTGGGTGCGCCAGCCACCCTTCCTGTTGGCGTCCAGCCACGAGGCAGCCACGTCCCGCGGGTCGCGCGTGAGGAGTATCATCCGGCTCTCGGGCAGAGCCTCCATCAACAGCGGCGCCCCGACCGAGCCGCCAGGCTCCTTGATGAGCAGGTATTCGCCGAAAGCCTCGGGGAAACGCGCTTCGGCGCTCCGCAGCACCAATTCCCGTATCAATTCCAGCCAGACGGACCTGTACCTAGGGGCCAGAATGAAGTTCTGCCCTTTGTAGCGTTCTATCTCGGCAGGATCGAACAACGAACCCACCCGGGGTTCGAACCAGACGTGATGATCCTCCATCTCCTCCATCATCGCAGCGAGCCAGGTGCTCCCGCTCCGGCCGGACCCGAACATCCAGATCAAACGCCCCGCCTCGATGCCGCCCGCACCTCCGGCAGACACCCGCCGTCTAGTCCCGGCGAACAGCCGCCGGCCAGCGGCGACGGCGCGGCCCCGGAGCCGTCCGGTCCGTCTTCTCAGCGCAGATAGCAGCGAATCTATCTTCAGAATAGCTCCCAGGCGTCGCATTCGTAGACCTCCGTAAACAAGACGCAATATACTTCAACAGGCCCGCCGACTGCACGGCGCATGTACGAGACACGCGCAGGTTTCGGCGGCGCTCACCGGGATAGAGTAGTCGGCCCCCGGTGCCGATGTTTCGAATCCCTAAATTTTCTGAGAAATTCTTCGGCGAAAGCCTTAAGTTTTGTTCTGGAATGGACGATAATGGTGCATTGCAGTCACACGGTTTCCCTGGAGGGGGACCCCGGAGGGGGATTATGTGTTCCAAATGTTCGACAACGGCGGCGCCATCGGCGCTGAGCCGGCGTGATTTTCTCAAGCTTAGTGGAGCGGGCGTAGCGGGCGTCTTCGCCATCGGGGTCATGGGCTCCGGCAAGGTGCTGGCCCAGGGCACGCTCTCGTCGGAGTTTCAGACCGCCGCGGACAAGTACGGCGTCCCGGTGGAGCTGTTGATGGCTCTGGGTTACACCAACGCGCGGTGGGAGACGCCACCGGTCGAGACCGGCGACTACGAGCCGGGCGACCTCCACGGCATGGGCGGGTACGGAATCATGGCGCTCAAGCAGGACCCGGCCACGAACACCCTGGGACGGGCCTCGGAGCTAACCGGCATACCAGAAGCGGACCTCAAGGCCAACCGCGCGGCCAACATCGAGGGCGGTGCTGCGGTCCTGGCGGACATTCAGGGGACGACGAAACCCTCCGACATCAACGGCTGGTACGACGCGACCGCGAAATTCGGGGAGGGTGATCTATTCGCCAACCAGGTCTACGAGACGCTGCAAGACGGGGCCTCGCGGGAGACCGGCTCCGGCGAGAACGTAACCCTCGCTCCCCAGCCCGCGGCGGAGCCGCGGCAGTTCTACACGGCGCAGGCCGCATCGGATCAGTATCCGGGCTCCACCTGGTACGGGGCGCACGCCAACAACTTCCAATACGCCAGCCGGCCGCCGACCATAGATCGGATCGTCGTCCACGTGACCCAGGGTTCGTGGTCGAGCGCTATTAACTGGTTCAAAGACGGTAGGGCCTTCGTCTCGGCGCATTACACTATCCGCTCCTCGGATGGCTTCATCGGGCAGTCCGTCCGGGAGGACGACATCGGTTACCACTGCCGGGACTGGAATTACAGGAGCATCGGCATAGAGCACGAAGGTTACGTCAGCGATCGATCCTGGTTCACAGACGCGATGTACCGCTCGTCGGCCAAGCTCTCGGCGTATCTGTGCAAGAAGTACAACATTCCCATCGACCGCACCCACATAGTCGGGCACAACGAGGTACCCGGCAACGACCACACGGACCCCGGCAACTACTGGGATTGGACCCGGTACATAAACCTCGTCAAGGAATACGCGGGCACCGCCAGCGCCCCCCGGCCAAACACCTACTCGCAAGTCGTGGACAACCGGACCGCTGGCCGTTTCCGGGTGTCCTCGCGGTGGGTCACCAGCACCTACAGCGCGCAGCGCTACGGCTCTAACTACCGCGTGCTCAAGAAGCCGTCGCGCACGACGGGGAACGCCAAGTTCAAGATCAAGGTTCCGTCCGCGGGCCGCTACGTGGTGCAGGCCCGTTGGCCGGCCGTAGATGGCTACAACACCGCTACCACGTTCATGATCCGGACCGCCAACGGCTGGGTGCGGCGCCAGGTAGACCAGAGCAAGAACGGTGGCCGGTGGGTGAGTCTCGGCGCTCACAACCTGGCGGCTGGGGACGGCTGGTGGGTGCAGGTCTCTTCGAAGAGTCCCCGGCAGGGCTACATAATTGCCGACGCCGTCAGGATCGTGAAGCGCTGAAGAGCAGCAGAACAGAGTCGTCTACAGGGGGAGATATGCATTCCGACAATGCGCGCGAGGGGATCAGCCGCCGCCGATTCTTGAGGATCGGCGGCGGCGCGCTGACGGGGGCGGTGCTTCTGGGCGCCGCCGGTAGAGCCCTGGCCCAGACTAACTCTCTGCAGGCGGAGTTCGATTCGGCCGCTGGGGAATATGGGGTACCCGAGGCGCTACTGCTTGCGATGGGTTACTCCAATACCCTCTGGGAGATGCCCTCGCCCGAGAACAGCGCCTACAAAAGGGGTGATCTCGAAAGCCGGGGCGCCTACGGCGTCATGCACCTGGAGCAGAACCCCTGGAGAGACACGTTGGGCAGAGCCGCTTCGCTCACCGGCATACCGAAGGATCGGCTCAAGAGCGACCGGGCCGCCAACATTCGTGGCGCGACGGCGCTGCTCGCCGATATCGCCGGTCCGAACAAGCCAAAAAACCTCGATGAGTGGCGGGAAGAAGTGGCCGAGTACGGGGATACGGACCTCTACGCAACGACCGTCTTCGAGACACTAGAAAACGGCGCGAGCAGAAGGATCTCCACCGGGGAGACATTGAACCTCGAAGCCCAAAACGTCGAGGCACCGCGGATATACGAGGCGCAGAGCCGCCGGACCGACTATCCGCGGGCTCTCTGGCGTCCGGCCGCCGGCGGCAACTACGGCAACTCCTCACGCGAACGCTCGTACAACATAGATAAGATCGTCATTCACGTCGCCCAAGGCTCGTACGCCGGTACCGTAAATTACTTCCAGAATCCGTCCGCCGGCGTCTCGGCCCACTACACGGTCAGCAGGAGGGGAAGGATCGCCCAGTCCGTCCGCCACGCGGATATCGGCTATCACGCCGGACATTATCCGACCAACACCCGTAGCATAGGCATCGAGCACGAGGGTTACGTCGAGAACTCGGGCTCGTTCACCAGCGCCATGTATCAGGCCTCGGCGAAGCTCTCGGCCTACTGCTGCAAGAGGCACCGCATACGGGTCGACCGCCGGCACATCATCGGACACCATCAGGTTCCGGGATGTTCCGGTCCGGGAGGCGGAGCGAGCTGCCACACGGACCCCGGCCGGTACTGGGACTGGGACCGCTACATCCGTCTGGTGAGACGGTACCGTAAACGCCTGTGACCGGGTAAGGTATCCAGCGGGCGAGGAAGCGTCCCTGTTCCTCGTGAAAGCGTCCGGCGTTCTGGCGGGTGTCCGCGCGCTGCGGTAGACTCTGCGCCGATTCAGTGTATCCGTCGGGTTTTGGACGTACACTAGAGGCGAGATGAGGGACGGCATTGTCAGCTAGTACCAGCGTAAAAGGCTCACCGGGGGCCGTACCCGGCGCTCTCGCGGCGCTCTACGAGCGGCGCTGGCTCGCGTGGTACTTCGCCCAGCGCCAGATCTCGCGCAGCTACCGCAACTCGTTTCTGGGACTGTTCTGGATGTTCCTGGGACCGCTGCTGATGATCGTCCTGTATACCCTGGTGTTCTCGGAGATCATCGGCCTCCGATTCCAGAAAGACCAGAGCGTCACGAACTTCGGCCTCTTCCTCTACTGTGGGCTGCTGCCGTTTCTGGCCTTCTCCGATGCTCTAAACAAGGGCGTTATTAGCATCAGGACAAACTCTACCCTGGTGCAGAAGGTCGTCTTCCCGTTGGAAATACTGCCCCTGACCACCGCGTCCACGGCCCTGGTAAACCAAATCTTCGGTTTCGGGGCGCTCCTTTTCCTCGTCGCAATCCTCGAGGGGGGCCTACGATGGACCCTGCTGCTGCTGCCCGTAGTCTTTATTCCGCAGTTGCTGTTCACCCTGGGCTTGAGTTTCCTGGCGGCTGTTTTGGGGGCGTATCTGCCGGACCTCAAGGAGAGTTTGCAGTCGCTGGTGCGGGCGCTGTTCTTCGTCACCCCGATCCTCTGGCCGGCCAGCCGGGTGCCGGAGCATCTGAGCTGGCTGGTGGACTTCAATCCGCTGGCGTTCCTGGTGGATGCGTACCGCGACCTGATACTGCGCGGCCAGATCCCCGACACCGGGCCTCTTCTGTGGTTCTCGGCCTTTGCGACCGGGCTGTGCGTCGTGGGCTTCGTGCTATTCGTGCGGGTCAAGGGACGGTTCGCCGACCTCGTATGAGACCCGCAATCTCCCTCGAAGGCATCTCGAAGAAGTACAGGATGTACTCGCGTCCCTCGGATCGTCTGCGAGAAATCTTGAGTTTCGGACGGGTCGAGCACGGCCGCGAATTCTGGGCGCTCAAGGACGTAAACCTGCGGATCGAACCGGGCGCCAGCGTAGGACTCCTGGGACGCAACGGTGCCGGCAAGAGCACCCTGCTGCGGGTGGTCTCCGGGGTGCTCCAACCCTCCAGCGGCGCCGTCAGCACCTCGGGCCGCATAGCCGCTCTTCTCCAGCTCGGCGCCGGTTTCAACCCGGAGTTCACCGGCCGGGAGAACGCTATGCTGAACGGCCTCTTCCTCGGTATAGACCGCCGGGAGATGCTCCGGCGTTTCGACGACATAGAAGCCTTCGCCGACCTCGGGGAGTTCATGGACCAGCCGGTCAAGAACTACTCCAGCGGCATGCGCGCCCGGCTGGGGTTCGCCGTGGCCGTAAACGTCGAGCCGGACATCCTGCTCGTGGACGAGACGCTCTCCGTCGGGGACGGGGTCTTCCGGCATATGGGCATACAGAAGATGCGCGAACTGCAGGCTTCAGGCGTCACCATCGTCTTCGTGTCGCACAGTGTCAGCATGATCAAGAACTTCTGCACCGAGGCCGCGCTCCTGCACAAGGGCAGCCTCCTGGCCCACGGCGACACCGCCGAGACCATCGACTACTACGAAGCCCTGCTCTCCAGCGCCTCCATCCGCCGTGACGGCCGCGAGCCCGTAACGGGGGTCGCCACGGACGAAGAGAGCGTGGACGGCGCGGCGAGCTTCGAGGAGAACCCCGAGCTGGCGGAGCGCCCGGCGCGCCTGCGCCACGGCACAGGGGAAGCGAAGATCAAGAACGTCGAGATCCTCGGAGAACGCGGCGAGACCCTCGACATCGTGCGGCCCGAATCCCCGCTCACCGTGCGGGTTCACGTCGAGTACGCGGCGAACGTGAAGAACGGAGTGGTGAGCATAGTCCTGCGAAACAAGACCGGCCTGGACATCTTCTCCACGAACACTAAGCTGGAGAAAGCCCTAACGGGCGAGCGAAGCGTGGGCGACCGCATACTGGTGGACTTCAGCTTCGCCGCGCCACTGCGGCACGGCCCGTACAGCATCGCCGCCTCGGTGGCCGCCGACGAACGGGAGATAGCGCCGATGGATTGGATCGACGTAGCGGCGACGCTTCGGATCGAGCGTCCCAGCGCCGGCGGCAACGTCAAGGGCCTGGTCCACCTGCCGACGAAAGTCCGCGTCCTGGAGGCGGGCGCTTCCAGGACCCCTCAACAGTCCGCCTAAACAGTGCCTCCCCGCCTAACGGTAGTCATCCCCAACTGGAACGGCGAGCGCTTCCTTAAGGTCTGCCTGGCCTCGTTGCGCTGTCAGACTCTCCATGACTTCGAGACCGTAGTGGTGGACAACGGCTCCACCGACGGCTCGGTTGACTTCGTGAAGAGAAATTTTCCTGAAGCGCGCGTCGTCGCCCTGCCGGAGAACCAGGGCTTCGCCGCGGCGGCCAACGCGGGCATAAGGACTTCCGGCACGGAGCTGATTGTCCTGCTGAACAACGATACGGAGCAGGATCCCGGCTGGCTGGAGGCCCTGGTGCGCGCAGCCGACGCCCACCCCGAAGCGGGGCTCTTCGCGAGCAAGCTCGTGGACTTCCACGACCGGCGCTTCCTGGACGGCGCGGGCGACGCCCTGCGGCTCTCCGGCCTCCCCTACCGCCTCGGCCACGCAGAGCGGGACCACAAGCAGTTCGACACGCCCGGCTACGTCTTCGGGGCGTGCGCGGCGGCGGCGATGTATCGCCGGAAGATGCTGGACGAGGTCGGGCTCTTCGACGAAGACTTCGTCTCCTACTGCGAGGACGGCGACCTGAGCTTCCGGGCACAACTCGCAGGCAACAAGTGCTCCTACGTCCCGGACGCGGTCGTCTACCATATGGGCAGCGCCTCGACCGGCGGCAAGCGCAGCGCGACGGCGACCCGGCTAGGCTCCCGCAACTCCCTGAATTTGTTGGTCAAGAACCTGCCCCTCTCCGTACTGCCGCACGTACTGCCGTTCTTCCTGCTCGGCCAGCTCGCACGCCTCCTCACGGCCGCGGCGACCGGCACCCTTCGGGCGCACCTCGGAGGACTGGCCGGGGCGGGGCGACACCTACCTCTCATGCTCAAGAAGCGGCGCAAGATCCAGAATACCAAGAGGATATCCGACGCCGAGGTCCGGCGGCTGCTGCGCGAGTCGTCCCTCGCGGCGACGGCGAGCATCGCGCGCCGGTTGCGGGGACGTGTCGCTTCACGGGCGGGGCTATGAAGTTCTCGGTCGTCATCGTCAACTACGCCTCGTGGCCGCTGACGGCGGGGTGCGTCGCGTCGCTCTTCGCCACGAACTACGAGGACTTCGAGGTGATCGTGGTGGACAACGACGGCCTGGACGCCAGCGAACCGCCGAAGCTACCGAACGTCGTGCGCCTGATCCAAAACCGCGAGAACGCCGGTTTCGGGCGGGCGTGCAACCAGGGCATCGCCGCCGCAACGGGAGAATACGTCGTGCTCATCAACCCGGACACAGTAGTCGAAGAGAGCTTCTTCGAGCGCATGCGGGCTTTCTTCGAGGAGCATACGGGGGTCGGGATCGTGGGCCCGCGGATACTGGACGCGGGAGGCGGGCTGCAGCTCTCCGCGAGGCGGGAGATCAGTATCGTCTCCGGCCTCCTGGGGCGGACCTCCCTCCTGACCCGGCTCTTTCCCAAGAGCACGTTCGTGAAGGGCCAGTTTCCGGCCGTCTCGGAGCTTGACCACCCAACGGCGGTGGATTGGGTCTCGGGGGCGTGCATGGTCGCCCGGCGCGAGGTGTTAACGAACCTCGGCGGCTTCGATGAGCGTTTCTTTATGTACTTCGAGGACGCGGACTTGTGCCGGAGAATGCGTGGCGCCGGTTGGTTCGTCTACTACCTGCCGGGCGTGGAGGTCGTCCACCAGACCGGCGGCAGCAGCCGGAGCAGGCCGAAGGCGATCTGGCTGCTGCACAAGAGCGCCTTCCTCTACCATCGCAAGCACGGCGCCCACGGCCCCCTGAACGCCTTCAGCGCCCTCGTCGTGCTCGGACTGGCCGGACGGGCGCTGGCGAAGCTCGTCGCCTCCTCGTTGCGGGGCCTCTCCGGCCGTTAGTCCGTGTTCCGGGAGCTTATCTCCAGAAACGCGCTCCGCACGTCCTTGCCCCGAAAGCGGAGGTAGGCTCGGGAAGCCCGGTACTGCCAGCCGTACTTCTGCACCAGGGTCTCGTCGGCGACACCGAACTTGTGCTCGTCCAATACGCGAGCCGCGGCCTCTATGCTCTCGCCGCGCACGCGGCCCCGCATGTCGCATGAGGCGAGCGTGACGCGAGGGTCGTTTCGGATGCGTTTAACCTTGCCGGACTCTACGTCGGTGAACACGTACAAGGCGTCGCCGGAGCGGGCGAACCAGACCGGGGTGGGCACGGCCTCGCCGCTCCTACGGTACGTGGTCAGAGAGAGGTAGTTGTAGTTTTCGAGTGCGTCGAAGGGGTGCGGTTCATTCATCGCTAGCCCGCGTAGCGGGGCAGGGCGCTCTCAGGCATCTCCGAGAGCGGACGCGCGGCGCGGTCTTTTTCGGAGAGGGTAGGTTCCTGGACGGGCCACTGTATCCCGATCTCCGGGTCGTTCCACAGGACGGTGCCTTCGCTGGCGGGGGCGTAGTAGTCGGTGCATTTGTAGGAGAACAGGGCATTCTCACCGGTGACGGCGAAGCCGTGGGCGAAGTTAGGCGGTACCCAGAGCTGGCGTTTGTTTTCGGCCGAGAGAAACGCGCCGGTCCACTTGCCGAAGTTCGGTGACCCGACCCGGATGTCAACCGCCACGTCGAAGACCTCGCCCTGTAGCACACAGACGAGCTTGCCCTGCGGCTGCGGGTTCTGGAAGTGCAGGCCGCGCAACACGCCGCGCTGCGAGGACGAGAGGTTATCCTGGACGAAGTGGTCCGGGATGCCGGCTTCGGCATAGCGCGGACCGTGCCAGGTCTCCATGAAAAAACCGCGCTCGTCGCCGAAGACCTTCGGCTCTATGAGGAGGACCTCCGGCAGGTCGGTCTCGATCACGTTCACAAGGCGAACTCCTCGGTGTGCAGAAGCTCCAGGAGGTATTTACCGTAGTCGTTCTTGTGCATTGGATGGGCGAGAGCTTCGAGTTGTTCGTCAGAGATATAACCCTTGCGGTACGAGATCTCCTCGGGACACCCGATCTTTAACCCCTGCCGCTGCTCCAACGTCTCGATGAAGTTGGAGGACTGCAGCAGCGACTCGTGTGTTCCGGCGTCCAGCCACGCCATCCCCCGGCCCATCAACTCGACCTGGAGGCCGCCACGCTCCAGATACTCCAGGTTCACGTCCGTTATCTCTAGCTCCCCCCTCGACGAGGGCGCGAGGTTCGCCGCTATGTCCACGACCTCGTTGTCGTAGAAGTACAGCCCCGTTACCGCGTAGTGCGAGCGCGGCCTCTCCGGCTTCTCCTCGATGGAGAGCACCGACCCCTCCCGGTCGAACTCCACCACGCCGTAACGCTCCGGGTCTCGCACGTAGTAGCCAAAGACCGTCGCCCCCGCCTCCCGGCCCGCCGCCCGCGTCAGGATCTCCGAGAAGCCCTGCCCGTAGTAGATGTTGTCCCCAAGTACTAGCGAGACCCGGTCCCTCCCCACGAACTCCCGCCCGATGATGAACGCCTGCGCCAGCCCCTCCGGCTCGGGCTGCTCCGCGTAGCTGAAGCTCACGCCCCACTTCGAGCCGTCGCCGAGGAGATCCTCGAAACGCGGCAGGTCGTGCGGGGTCGAGATAATGAGTATGTCCCGAATTCCAGCGAGCATCAGGGTAGTCACGGGGTAGTAGATCATCGGCTTGTCGTAGACCGGCAGGAGTTGCTTGCTGACCGCGCGCGTGAGCGGGTACAGCCGCGTCCCGGAACCACCCGCGAGCACGATGCCCTTCACGCCCGGCTCCCCGTGCTGCCAAGCCCCAGCCGCTCGCCCCGGTACTTGCCGGAGAGGATGCCCCCGCACCAGTCCTGGTTTTCAAGGTACCAGCGCACCGTCTTCTCCATACCACTCTCGAAGGTCTCCTCCGGCGTCCAGCCTAACTCGCGCTCTATCCTGCCGGCGTCTATCGCGTAGCGCCGGTCGTGGCCGGGACGGTCGGTGACGAAGGTGATTAGTTGCTCGTGCGGCGCGTGCGGCGAGTCCGGCGCGTGCTCGTCCAGCAGCCTACAGATGGTCTTTACCACGTCCAGGTTCGCCCGCTCGTTGTGACCGCCGACGTTGTACGTCTCGCCGACCGCGCCTTTTTCGAGCACCGTGGCAATGGCGCGGCAGTGGTCTTTGACGTAGAGCCAGTCGCGCACCTGCTGACCGTCACCGTAGACCGGCAGAGGCTCGCCGCGCAGAGCGGTCAGGATCATGAGCGGTATCAGTTTCTCCGGGAAGTGATACGGCCCGTAGTTGTTGGAGCAGTTGGTCGTGAGCGTCGGCAACCCGTAGGTATGGTGATACGCCCGTACCAGATGGTCCGAGGCCGCTTTCGAGGCCGCGTACGGCGAGTTCGGCCGGAACGGGCTCTCCTCCGTGAAGTACCCCGTCGGACCGAGCGTGCCGTAGACCTCGTCCGTGGAGACGTGCAGGAATCGGAACCGGTTGCGCTCCTCACCCTCCAGCGTGTTCCAGTACACGAGGGACGCCTCCAACAGGTCGTGCGTCTCGACGACGTTGGTCTGGATAAACGCGCCAGGGCCGTCTATGGAGCGATCCACGTGACTCTCTGCGGCGAAGTTGACTATGGCGGCGGGGCGATGCTCGGCGAGCAGGCGGTCCACCAGCTCCCGATCCCCGATCCTACCGTGTACGAAGATGTGGTCCGGGCTCCCCGCGACGGACGAGAGGGTGTCTAGGTTCCCGGCGTACGTCAGGGCGTCCAGGTTCACGACCCGGAAGCTACCATTGCCGACCGCGCCGGCAAGAGCTTCGAGCACGAAGTTCCCCCCGATAAACCCCGCGCCGCCGGTTACCAAGATCGTCTGACGCTCTGTTTCCAACGCACTCCTTCTTCGACACTTCGCTTTCGACAGACCGTAATTTACTAGAGGAGCGGTACGGTCGCCACGCGACGCGCCCGCGACGCGAAATGCGGCATTGTTGCAAGTGCGGCGCGGGGCGTGATACTTTTCTTACGCTGTGGCTCCATATCTCTACATCTCTCTCGCACTCACGCGAACCACCGGCGCCGGGGGTTGCGGCTCCGGTGCGGGTTGTTGATCCTCCGGTCCGCAAACAGCCGGCCGGATACTCCAGGAAAGGCAATGTCTCTTTGAACGTACAGGCGCGAGCTATAAGACAGGGTGTTGTAAGGAACTACCGCGAATGGCTGCCGGAGATACCGGATTACGCCATCGCGACCCTCGGCGAGGGCGAGACGCCCCTCATAGAGGCCACGAAGCTCTCCGAACGCATCGGCGCACGGGTGTTCCTGAAGTTCGAGGGGATGAACCCGACGGGCTCGTTTAAGGACCGGGGGATGACGGTCGCCCTCTCCCGCGCGGTCGCCAGCGGGAGCCGGGCCTGCATCTGCGCTTCTACCGGGAATACGGCGGCGGCGGCGGCCGCGTACTCCGCGCGGGCGGGCATCAAGTGCTTCGTGATGGTCCCGGTTGGGAAGATCGCGCTCGGCAAGGCCGTCCAGGTGCTGGCCCACGGGGCGGAGATCGTGCAGATCGACGGCAACTTCGACGCCGCCCTGAAGCTGTCGATGCAGGCCGCCGAGGAAATGGGCAACGTCGCTCTCGTAAACTCCGTGAACCCGGACCGCATCGAGGGCCAGAAGACGGCCGCCTTTGAGGTCTGCGAGGTTCTGGGCCGTCCGCCCGACGCCCTCGCGCTTCCCGTCGGCAACGCCGGCAACATCACCGCCTACTGGAAGGGCTTTACGGAGTGGCGCGAGGCAGGTTACTCGGACGACGCCCCCCGGATGCTCGGCTTCCAGGCTGAGGGCGCCTCGCCGCTCGTCACCGGCCAGGACTTCGAGAACCCGGAGACGGTAGCGAGCGCCATACGGATCGGGGCGCCAGCGAGCCGGGAGGGCGCGCTGAACGCCGCGCGCGAGTCCGGCGGGGCCATCGAGAGCGTCACGGACGATGAGATACTCGCCGCCCAGACGATGTTGGC
>CALMWA010000208.1 GCA_937873125.1 uncultured Actinomycetes bacterium
GGTGGCGCGCACGAGCAACCCTCCGCCAACGAGGAGCAGACTAGCCACTATCAACCCGAGTGACGGACCGCCCGTGTCGGCGAGTAACTTACCGGGGACCGTGCCAGCGATGACGTTCGCGCTACCCTCGCACCGCTGCGAGATCTCCGTGATGTACTGCCCGGCCGCCGCGTCATCCTCTACCAGTTCGATTAGCTGCTCGCAGGTCAGGTTGACTGCGCCCGCGCTCGCGGCGTCCCTGTTACTATCGTTGTTCGCGCCGTCGCCGGTATTCGTATCGCCTGGATCCGTGTTCCCGCAAGTGATGCCCGTGGAACTTATAACCGTGCCCTGGGCTGTACTGCCGGTGGATGGTGAGTTCAACTCCTCGTCAGCACCACTGCCGGTAGGGTTACCTCTTTCGATGTTTCCGCCTTGTCCGGTGCCCTTTATTGTGATCACGTTCGGTTCACTCGTGATTATGTTGACGTTCTGGCCGTTGGTCAGCTTGGCCCGCGTGGGCGGGGTGTCCTTATCCTCCACCACTACGGTTGCATTAGGTGATGCAGTACAGTCCGCGATCGCGATCTCTACCGTATTCGCAATATCGTCGTCATCATCGGAGCCAATGTTCGCTGTGTGGCCCTTGAGCGGGTCGGTTTCCTGAGCTCCGGCCTGATCCGAAACACTGATCGCCGTAGCAAGCGCGAAAAAGATCACCGCGGCCACCAACAATAAAGATGCGCGAAATGCCCACCCAAACGATGTCGAACCCCTCTGCATAACCACTCCCCACGTAAACAACCGGCGCAGGCATTCTACACTCGCCGCACTATGCACCGCTACTCGACGCCAGCGCATCGGTGCATGGGATGTCGAGGCAACTTTGAACTATCTCACCACCCGGACGGTCGGCAGTATCTCACCGTACCTCCGACACAGCTTGAACGCTCGTTGCGAGCAGCACAGACGCGGCGGTTAAAGCCTTCGTGTGGAGGCTCCGATAAGCACCGTACAACACAGAGCGAGTTGGGTCGGAAAGGGAGAGGGACCGATGATCAAACTTCTGAGCGTGGTGATGGTGGCGGCCGTCGTGCTCGGCACGGTGGCCTGCTCCGGGTCCAACGAGCAGGGCTCCAAGGAGACGAACCGGAAGGACGACGAGAAGACCGTCTACCGGGAGAAGACCGTCGTGGTCGAGCGGACCACCGCCTCGGACGGGCCTGATAAACGGGATCTCCCCGACGATGCCAAAACGAAGCAAACAAAGGCCGCCCGCGAAGACAAGCGAGATCCCGACTACGAAAAAGTTACGGACGATACCGGCGCCGTGAGCGTCGAAGTACCCGACGAGTGGGACGACCGCCTGACCGACGAGGTTGCCACGTTCGCCGACGCGCCCGTCGGGCCATCCGTGACCGTCTCCACCAACCTGGACGCCTGGCACAACGTCGGCGGGGTGCCGGGCGTGTACTTTCTGGCATCCCGAAGCCTGGCGCGAGACTACACCGAAGATCAACTCCTCGACCCGCCGAACAACGACTTCTCCTCTAGCTGCGCCCTCGGAGAGCGCACCGACCTGGAGCGCGAAGGGTACTCGGGGAGGGTGCAGGCGTGGGGCGACTGCTACGACGACACGGATACTGCCTTCTACACCGTGGCCGCCGCTCCAGAGGACCGAGAGTGCGTGGCGGTTCTCCAGATAGGAACCTACGGCGAGAAGGACCGAGAGGCGGCGCGGCGCATACTCGACACCTTCGAGGTCGAGTGCGAGAAAGCCGACCCGCCCGCAGGAGTCTCCGAGGAATCCATCACCGAGACCACCATCCCCTCCGAGCCCGCGCCCGAGGAGGCCGTGAGTTGCGCCGACTTCGTCACGATCAACGGCGAGCCCTCGCAGTGGCAGGCCCAGCAGTTCTACGACTTCCAGGCCACCGCCGAGCAGCGCGCAGCCCTCGACCCGGACGGAAACGGCTTCGCCTGTGACAGAGGTTTAGGAGTGCCCGGTCCGGCGGATGGTGTTTGCGAGGGACCCGGAGAAGGCGACCCGGACTGCGCCGCAGCCATGTTAAAGGGTCTGTGTATGCAGTACGAGTCCCGCGAGGATGCCCTGGAGCAACTGGGGCTGGATTGCCCGAACCTTCCGAGTCGGACAGAGACTCCCCCCGAGGATCCAGCATCCCCCACCCCCGTTCCGCCCGAAACTACCACAGGCCCGGCGGGCTATCCTCCACCACCTCTGGACCCGTACGGCGATTGGACTTGCGAAGAGGTTGGTGGAGGTCCCTACAGTGTTCCACCTGGGAGTCCGCATGACGCCGACGGAGATGGCACGGCCTGCGACGCACAGTAGGATCGCGGCATGGACGACGCGAGACCTCACCTCAAGACCTTAGAAAAGATAGAGCACAACTGCCTCCCCACTCTAGTAAGGTCCTGCGAACGGAGGCACAAAGACTTTTAGGAAGAAGCTTGACGAACGTGTTGACGAACACTCGGCCTGAGACATAGCGGGGCGACGAAGCTCTCCGCCAGCGTTGCAAGCCGTCCAAACAGCGCCAAAGACCGCGCCGCGAAAGAATCTTCGACGTTCCCCGAAAAAACCTCCGAAAAGTGTCTAGCCCTGTCTGTTTGGCCCTGTTGGGTAGATCCGCTTGTGCTACACTGTGCTACATGAGCGATAGAAACAGAGTGGGCGTACGCGAGCTCCGGCAGAACCTCAGCGCATACCTCCGTCGGGTGGCGGTCGGTGAGAGCTTCGAGGTCACCGAGCGAGGCCGGAGGGTAGCCGCTCTAACTCCGTTGCCGGACCAGTCCACGCCCCTGGCGCGCCTGATCGCTTCGGGTCGCGCGGAGGCGCCTGACGGTGATGTGCTGGAGCTCGGTCCGCCGGAGGGTCCGCCGTCGAGCCGTGTCAGCGATGCTCTGGCGGCGGAGCGCGAAGAGCGGGTTTGAACGAGGCCCTGATCTACCTCGACTCTTCAGCCATCGTCAAGCTGATAGTGCCTGAGCCGGAGACCGGCGCGTTGCTCGAACTCCTCGCCGAATGGCCGGAGCGTGTAAGCAGCGCTCTCGCCCGCGTAGAGGTGTCGCGGGCGGTAAAGCGTGCCGGTGATGACCCGATCGCCATGCAGCGTACGGGAGAGGTGCTCGACCGGCTGAGCCTTATCCGAATCGACGCGGAGGTACTGAGCGCCGCCGCGAACATGCCGCCCACGGAGCTACGAACACTCGACGCCATCCACCTCGCAACCGCGCTCTCGCTCGGAGATCAACTCGGCGCGCTGGTCGCCTATGATGCGCGGCTCGCCAAAGCCGCCGGGACCAACGGCCTGACCGCGCTCTCACCCGCATAAAGGTCTACCGGCCCGGACGGCAATCAGCCCTTCGTCATCTTGATAAAACGTAGCGCGTGGGCGAGATCTCGGCCCGATACATAGCCGGAACGTCGGCGGAGACGGCAAAGCTCGCTCCGGGAGCGTTGCGGGCCGTCGAAACGAGGCTGAAGATCACACCGTGAAAGAATCTCTGGAATTTTCTCGAAAAACCTTCAAAAAAGTGTCTAGTTTCCAAAGAAAAGGGCTTAACGATAGTGTAGGCATGAAAACAACTAAAGGAGAACAACATGCTGCACTTTTTTGCAAAGAGGCTTAACGAGCTTCATAAGGAGGATCGCAAGGGCGAGAAGGGCTTCACCCTGATCGAGCTTCTGGTAGTCGTGATCATCATCGGCATTCTGGCGGCCATCGCTATTCCGGTGTTCCTTGGACAACGGGAGAGGGCACAAGATGCTTCCGCCAGGACGGATCTCAGAAACGGTGCAACGGCGATGGAGACCTTCTACACCGACAACCAGACCTTCACTGGTGCCACCCCGACTCTTATGGAGGATATAGAGCCCTCCATTACCTGGGTGACTACTGCTCCCGCTGTGGGTGAAGTTAGCATCAGTGGCCTCTCTGATACCGGCTTTACGCTGAAGACGCAAAGCGCGAGCACCACGGTGTTCACGATAACCAGGGACGCTAACGGCCTTGGAGCTATCACACCGTAACACTAGCTCTCAGCTAGCAGCAGCATCGGAAGCCCCGCCGTGGCGGGGCTTCTTTTTTACAGATCGTTACAGATTGACCGAAATAGCAAGGCCGTTCGAATGCTGCGCCCGCCTGGAGAAAACCTTGCCGCTGATGTTGAGCCGTCTGGCGGGTACGCGGCACGGAGATATACAATGATAGAGGAAGAAAGCTTTACCGGATGAGACGTTCCCTGGAGGCGAAGTCGTGAGAGAGTACATCGTAAGCGAGAGCGGCGAGCGCACCCGTGTGATCCTCGACCTCGACGAATACCGGCGGCTCGTGGAGGCCGCGGAGGAGTTGGAGGACATCGCCGCTTACGACGAGACGAAAGCAGCCATCGAGAAGGGAGAGGACAGGCCCACGCCTCTCCGGGAGGCGCTGTCCCGGATAGAGCGGGAGCGAGAGAAGTCGGGGAGAAAGGGAGTTGTATGAGGCCATACTCTCCAACCGGGCGGAGAAGCGGCTGTCCAGGCTTCCCGCCGGCGAGTATGAGCGAGTCTTACAGGCGGTAATGAGCCTTGCCGAAGGCCCGCATCCCCGCAACCACCGAAAGCTCCAGGGCCGGGAAGGGTGGCGAATCCGGGTGGGCGACTATCGGGTGATTTACGAGATAGACGACACCACGCGGGAAGTGCTCGTCGTAACACTCGTTCACCGCAAGGACATCTACCGCTGACCCGCGGCCCTCTCTTGTTAGCCCATAACTCTAGTGTTCAGCTCATGCAAGTGCTGGAAGCCCCGCCGGGGGGCGGGGCTTCTTTTTTACAGATCGACCAGGAATAGCGAGCCCATGAGCGACATACCACGAACAACCGGAAAAGAACTCAAGTCCTCCCGGCGCCTCGGCTTGTGGGCCGTCGCCCTCGCCGCGCTGATCTTCGCCCTCGTCCCGCTGCTCATCAACCCAAGCGCCATAATGCTCTACGTCCCGGCAGCCTTTTACCTGCCCAAGTTCAAGCTGCTCATGTACCTCTCGGCGGCGCTGCTGGTGGCGGTTCTGGGGGCGGCGCTCACCGGGGCAAGGCTCGTCAGGGTTCCGGTCCTGATCCCCTCGCTGGCCTTCCTCGGCGTCTCGGCCCTCAGCACGTTGCTCTCCGGCAACATCATGCATAGCCTCGTCGGAGAGATCAACCGCCACGACGGTCTGCTCTCGCTCGCCGCTGGAGTCCTGCTGTTCTACGCGGCGGCGCGGTTCCTGGACTCGTGGGCGAAGGTGCGAGTGTTTCTCGCGGCGGGAGTAGCTTCAGCGGTCGTTATCTCCATCTATGGCATCCTCCAGCAATTCGGTCTAGACCCGGTCTTGCGGATGGGCATACCCTGGTACGTCATGGAGCCGATAGAGGGACCGCCGGGATGGTATCTCCCGCTCGGCGGAAGGTCCTTCGCCACCCTGGGGTGGCCGCTCTGGCTCGCCGCCTACCTCACCCTGATGATGGGAGCGGCGCTCGCCCTCCTCTTCCGTTCGAAAGCGCGGTGGGAGAACGCGCTCTGGCTCGGGGTGGCGCTCGCGCTCATGGCGGCGGCGTGGCTCTACACCTACAGCCGCGGGCCGGTGCTCGGGGTGGCGCTCGCGCTGCCGGTGGTCCTCCTCCTCGCTCATCGAAGGCTCGGGACCGTAAAGCCGCTCCTGCTCCCGCTCGCCGTCATGGTCGCGGCGGTCGGCGCGGCGCACCTTACAAACATCAACACGGAGTCCGGCGCCAACACCGCTCTCGGACGGTTCGACGCCGCCAACCTTGCAACCGACGCCGGGGAGATCCCCGAGGGTGGCGACGCCAGCGTCGCCACACGCCTGCTGATGTGGCGCGACACCATCCCCGTCATCGCCGAACGCCCTCTGCTCGGCCACGGCCCGGACAACTTCGCCGAACCCTTCGCGCGGCATGAGGGCAAGGACCTGCGAGCCTTCTTCGGGGAACATATAGTGGACAAGGCCCACAACGAACTCTTACAGGTCGCCGCCACTACCGGGCTGCTCGGCCTCGCCGCGTACCTCTGGGTCTTCGTCTCCTACTTCCGCAACGCCTGCCGGAGTGGCGGATGGCCACTGCTAACGCTCTCGGGCGGCGTGCTGGCCTACATCCTTCAGCTACAGACCGCTTTCACCACCATCGCCACCGGAGTCACCTTCTGGGCCATCCTCGGTGTCTCGGTCGCGATCATGCGCCTGCAAGATAGCCAGCAACCGTAACGGAATTAGTTTCGAGCCCCCTCCGGGGGCGCTTTTCTTTGCCCGCAACCACAAGGACCCCGCTCCCGATGCGTCTCCGCCTTCGCGGTCAGCGAGGGTCAGGTATTCGCCGCAACCGCGCTCGAACGGGCTGCTCCCCGAGCGCCAAGCAGCCGACGAACGGCGAGTCGAAGGTTGGGCGTTCGGATCGATCCGGCCCCCGGCTAGAGTTGGCATTGCAAGCTCTAGCCTCCCGGCGAGACTGTTCTTATGTGCCGCGGTACGCGGCTACCGAGACCTTCAGACCAGAGCCACTTCGAAGGGCTTGCCCTTGAGCGAACTGACGTTCATGATGGAGAAGCCGAGGACGTTGCCCTCCGCGTCCACCTTCTCCATCACCCGCTCGTCCTCCGTCTCGCGGAAGTAGCCCGCCTTCTTCTCGAAGATTACCTCCATATAATCTCCGTCGGGGTCGTACCACAGCTTCACGGCTGTGCGGTCCATATGATCTCTCCTCTCTTGCGCCTGTCGGTCAGATACGCGGTCAGCACGAAAGCGTCTCCCGGCGAGATCTTCACTACCACGCACAACAGCTTCTCGCCCACCGGCGTACCGGTATAGGAACGATAGTACAGACGCGCCTGGTCGTCGCTCCGGGACTGGATCACGATCTCCGGGTCCAGCAAAGCCTCGCCTATCGCGGCCTCCATGCCAGCCATCTCCGGGTGGTCCAGAACGTGCGCCAGCCGCTCGTCCGTTAGACGAACGGACGTCCCAAGACAATCGCGGAGAACTCTCATTACGTTCAACTATACTAACAATGAGATGGTGGCGATGTCCGCCTCTCTGGGGGCGCTTTTCTTTGCCCGCAACCACAAAGACCCGCACCTGCTAATTGCTTTCTACGCGTGAGGCAAGATCCCGCGGATACCAGCGCTGACTCCGCCGCGCCGGGCGTCCGGCGCACGGCCGTACACGATGGGCTGCGGAGCTAGGCGACCCTGGAGATAACTGAGGGCTCGCGGCTGCTGGCGCGGAGGCGTTGTTCCGTGAGATCAGAGACTTCGAACCACACTATGGCGTATCATGTGGGTGGTGAAGACTACGCGGTATTTCGAGGAAGACATACTCGGAAGCAAGCGACCCGGCATCAAGCGCGAATGGTGCGAGCAGGTATTGCAGAACCCGGAGTTCACCGAGGTGCAGGAGAATGGTCGTATCCGCTACTGGAGCTTTGTCGAAGAGCTCGGCAAGTACCTGCGTATCGTGACGCTAGAAGACGGGGAGACCGTACCCTACGCCATGCCGGACAGAAACTTCACACGAAGGCAAAGGAGAAAAGGATGAGGCTTAGCTACCATTCGGATACCGATTCGCTCTACATACACCTCACCGAGAAGCCCGGCGCGAACGTCGTGGAGGTCTCCGATAACGTAGTAGTCGATGTGGATGAGCATGGGGTGCCGGTAGGGATCGACATCGACGCGAACGCCAGTAAGATCGTGGACCTCTCGCGTCTGGAGACCGATGGTCTGATGATCGGCCTGACCCCCGCCGAACCCCGGAGATCGGACAGTGCCCGTGCTGTCTGAAACCACCCCGTAACTCAAGCCTCGGCTAGAGCGAGCACCGAAGCTCCGCCGCACGGCGGGCTTCTTTTCCCCGAACAACGTCCCGCATCCCTTCGGGAGCATTCTGCTTTGCTCATAAGCGCGAAAGACCCGCTCCCGCTGATTGCTTTCTACGCACAGGGCAAGATCTCGCGGATGCCGGCGCTTACTCCGCCGCGTCGGACGGCCAACGAACGACGGGTTAGCCATCTTGGGCCATCACGATAACCCCTCTTATTGGGATGGAAGGCGCGGCAACTTCCAACGGCGCCATTACCCGCCCACACGACGTATGGTACGATGTATGGCATGAAGAAAACTACCGTGTACCTACCCGACGACCTGAAGGCGGCTCTGGAGCTTGCAGCGGTGTATCGCGGTCGGAGCGAGGCGGATCTCATCCGTGAGGCGGTGCGGGAGTTGACGCGGAACATCGAGCCGCCCCGCCCGCGCCTGCCGCTGTTCTCCAGTGGGGACCCCACGCTGGCGGAGAGGGTGGATGAGGAACTCCAGGGCTTCGGGGAGGGTTGATAGTCCTCGACACCAGCGGACTGCTCGCCGCCATTGATTCCGATCAGCGGTCCCACGCAGCCGCGAGAGAAGCCCTGGAGAGAGCCACGGGTCCCCTGCTCCTCTCCCCGTTCGTCCTGGCCGAGTTGGGCTACCTGTTGACCACTAAAGTCAGCAGCGCCGCGGAGCTGGCTTTGTTGCGGGAAGTGGCGGAGGGCCGTTATAGGTTGGAGCCGTTCTCTTCCACCGACGTCGCCCGCGCGGCGGAGATAATTCGCGGTTACGCGGACTTCGGAACCCTCGGGTTGGCCGACGCTTCGAACGTTGTCCTGGCCGAGCGCCACGACACACCGGACATCCTGACGCTCGACGAGCGGCATTTCCGCGCACTCAGCGGGCCGGGCGGGCGTCCGTTTCGCATCTTGCCGTTCGACACTTAGAGATGTTCGTCTAGCAGGCGCCGGGACGGAACCCGGCACTCTCGCGTGCGGGCCGGGATCACGGACGACCTGGTTGCGTCTCAGGAGAGGCGGTGCCGTATACGGAGGACGCCCGGAGATAGAACCGAGAAATTTCCGGGATCTCCTCCAGGTGAGTGTTGATTGCCGCTGACACGGTTCTGGCTTTGCCCTCGGGAGACAATCCTTCGAGCCGGATCAGTACGACCCCGCCGCTAGACCGTCCTTGCCGGAACACGATCTCTCCGAAGTCCTTATCAGCCGTGACCAGCACTGCGGACTCCCTGTTCGCGATATCCAGAACGGCGTCGTCGGAGATACCGGGTTCCAACTCGGCAACGTAGATCACCGCGTGTCCTTCGCTCCTGAGCCGGTGGACGATTTGGCGGTCACGCCTTTATCCACGAGGAAGTTCAAGCCGTGTCGCGCACAGGATAAACCACGTCTGCCCGCAGAGCTTCGGAGGCGAAGGCGATAGCCGCCAATACCGAATCTCGGCTCAATCGGGGATGCTCCTCCAGAACCTGCTCGATGCTCTCACCTGCCGCGAGCTTCTCCAGGATCAACTCCACCGTGATTCTCGTCCCCGCGACCACGGGTTTGCCCATCAATATCGCTGGGTCAGACTGAATCAGATTGTTGCTCGCTCTCACGCTTCCTCATCTCCGACTTTGCCAATTCCTCTTTGTTGTATCGAAGCGGCGGCTGGGCGCTCCTGGCGCTTTTGTGGACAGGATGGTGGCTTGAATCCCACAGCCACCGGCGGAGTTCACCACCATCGCCGTCGGTGTTGCCTTCTGAATAAGTCAGAGTCGAGCCTCGGACAGCCGACGAACAGCGAGTGGAAGGTTTCGGTGTCCGGCGCACGGCCGGACGTGGTGGAGCGCGGGTCTAGACGGCCCTGGAGATGATGGAAGGCTCGCGGTCGCTAGTGCGCTCTCTATCGCGGTCGCCGGTTTCGGGGGCGAGGAGGAGCCACTCTTCTAGGCCGCAGGCTTGGGCGGTGGCGAGGACTTCCGGGGATGGGTTTCGCAGGGTCATCTGGTGAGCGTAGAGATGGGAACGCACGGCCAACTCGCGGGCGCAGAGGAGGTCGAGGAAGGTTACGCCGGAGAGGTCCACGATGGCCGGCTCCCGCAGGTAGGCCGCAGCGTCGAAGGTCTCGCGCAACTCTTCGAGGGCCGAAAGGTCCAGCTCTCCCGTTAGCTCTACGAGGATGCCAGTGCCGTCGAACTCGCCGATTGCTATATGGTACAAGATCACACCTTCCCGGATACCGATGGTCTTCTGTTTTGTCTTCTCTAACACCCCTGTCAAATACTTAGACCATCCCGGCCCCCGGTTGGTTACAGTTACGGATGCGCCGCTTCACGAGCCGCCGGGTTCTGTTATCTTGGGGGCATGGCGATGTACCGGCTCGGCATTTCAACGGGTCCATCCGTTTTCCAGGTTCCCCCGAGAGTCTTTCAAGAGGGGCTCCTTCCTTGACGTATCTGGATGACCGGGATCTGGCCGCGCGCGCCTCTTCGGGAGACGTCGAAGCGTTCGGTAGGTTGGTCCGGGATCACTCCGGGCTCGTATACCGGGTAGCGATGAGAATCTGCGGCGAGGGCGAGGCCCAGGACGCGAGCCAGGAGGTTTGGGTTCGGGTCTGGAAGAACATAAAGAATTTTCGAGGTGGTAGTGCTTTCAGTACATGGCTATACAAGGTCACGGTCAACACCTGTCTCACGAGCCGCGAGCGGGAGGCCCGGCGCGAGATGCGCGAGTATGTAAGCGAGCTTCCATTCCTGCCCGAGCCGCCCGGAGGAGACGCCGACCCGGAGACAGCCGCCCTAAACACCGAGCGGCGCGAGGAGATACAGGAGGCGCTCGCCCACGTGCGCGCCGATCACCGGGCCGCGCTCGTGCTGCGGCACATGGAAGGCCTCTCCTACGCGGAGATAGCGGAGATCCTGGAAGTCCCCGACGGCACCGCCAAGGGCTGGGTCTCCCGCGGTCGAGCCGCCATGCTCGTCGCCCTCGCGGATCTCTCGGACCTCTCGGACAACGAGACGGGCATGGACTCGTCGGGGGCCGCGTCATGACCATACGCGGGACGGACCCCGGAGCGGAGCGCTGGGAGGTGCTGGAGAAGATCGGGGCGTACGCCGCCGGCGAGCTGAGCGGCGAGGAGGCCCGCGCGATCGAGCGTCTCATAATGGAGCGCCCCGACCACCGCAAGCTCGCCGAATCCTACGCCCGGATGCTCGTAATGCTCTCCGTACTGGCCGACGAGAGCGTCGAAGCGCCGGAGGCCGTCGCCAACTACGCCATCCGCCGGGCCTACGTCTCGGCGTTCATGCGGCAGGCCGAGGAGGTGCTGACAGGGCTGGGACGTTCGTACCTCGACGCTTTCGTCTATTATTTCGGGTTGCGGCCCGTGAGGCGCGAGAGCTACGGAGGAGGGTTGAATGCCTGAGACTACGAACGACCTGGTGCGCGTGTTGACCGAGTTCGCCCCCCGGCTCGTGGGCGCGGTGGTGGTGCTTTTGGCGGCGCTCGTGATCGCCATATTCCTGCAGCGGATGGTGGCCCGCTTCCTGGAGAAGCTGGGACTGGACGATCTCTTCGAGCGGACCGGAGCGGCAAGCTCGCTCGTGCAGTTCGGCTACGACGCCGGCCCGTCGCGCCTTTTGGGCGTCGTGCTCTTCTGGGGCATCATGCTCACCGGCGTCGCCGGCGCCCTCAGCGTGCTCGGCCTCTCCTCGCTAGAGAGCACGATGGATCAGATCGTCAACCTCTCCGGCCGGGCGCTCGTGGCGCTCGTCATCCTCATAGCCGGGGTGATGTTCGCCGGATGGCTCGCCGAGATGGTCGCCCGAGAGGCGGAGAATTCCGGCCTGCGCGGCTCGAACGGCTTCCGGCGGGTCGTCTTCATCACCATCGTCTCGATAGCCGCCCTGCTGGCGGCCGGGCAGCTCGGCCTCGAAACCTCCATCCTGCTCATGCTCGCCATCGTCGTGCTCGCGACTCTCGGACTCGTCGCGGCGCTCTCCATCGGGCACGGGTTGGCGCTCCTCTCCGGCAACGTCGCCGCCGGACGCTACGTCCAGGACGGCACCGAGATCGGGGACATAATCTCCGTTGACGGCATCGAAGGCACGGTAGAGGAGATGGGCCACGCCTCCATCACGCTCCGCTCCGAAGACGGATACCTCTACCGAATCCCCAACCGCACCCTCCTCGAAAACGTCGTCCGCAAACAGGACCGCCGACCGGAGCAGAGTTAGAAGTCAGGCAAGGGGCCGGAGGGATCCCTCCGGCCCCTTGAGAGCTAGTCTCCGAGTCCTGAAACTCTCGCCAACCCTACCTTCTGATCGTGAAACGCCAGGTCTTGGTTGCGGCTAGCGGGTTGCCCGCCACGTCCTTCGCCCCGGTCGTAACGGTGGCCGTGTAAGTGGCGCCGGCAGTAAGGTTCCTGCTCGGGTTCAGGGTGGCCTTGTTGCCGCTGTAGCTGATCCTTGCCGCGACCGGCGCGCGGGTGCCCTTCTTCACGAGCTTGAAGGTCGTCCTGTTCAGCGTGGCCGCGCTCATCACCTCGGAGAAAGCGGCCGTTACGTTGGTGCGCGCGGAGATATTCTTCGCGAGATGGCGCGGCGTCACGCTCCCGACCGTTGGCTTCGTCGTGTCTATCGTGAAGGTACGCTTCGCCGGCGTGCCGTCGAGGTTGCCGCTGGCGTCGGTGGCGCGCACCTCGAATGAGTACGTACCCGAAGTCAGACCGGCCGCGGTGTGCGACCCAGCGCCCGAGCAAGGACCGAAGGCGGACGGGCTCAGCGCTGCCGGATAGACCCGACACTCGAAGGAGGAACCGGCTTCTGAGGACGCGAAGCCCCACGTCAGGGTGGTCTGGTTGGTCCTGCCGCCATCGTCGACGCCCGACGTGATCGTCGTGTTCGGCGGAGTGGTGTCCGGAGCCGCTTCGGTCCTGAACGACCAGACCCTATCGGTCGCTAGCGGGTTGCCGGCCTGATCCTTCGCGCCGCTGGTCCCGCCCTTGAGGGTAGCCGTGTAGATAGCGTCCAGGTCCAGACTAGCGTCCGGGTTGAGGATAACCTTCCTGTTCGCCGAATCGTAGGTCACCGTGGCGGCCACGGAGGAGACGGCGCCCTGCTTGGTAAGAGCGAAGGTTGCGCCCGTCAGCGTGCTCGCGTCCATCGCCTCAGAGAACGTAGCCGTGATGTCGCCGGAGACCGCCACGCCCGTCGCGTCCGCCGCGGGGGTCACGTCTGTGACCGTGGGTGCTGTTGTGTCTATCGTGAAGGTACGCTTTGCGGACGTCCCGTCGGAGTTGCCGAAGGCGTCGGTGGCGCGCACCTCAAAGGTGTAGGTCCCCGGAGAGAACCCGCTAGCGGTGTGAGAGCCGGCGCCCGAACAGTTGCTGAAAGCGGGCGGGGTCAGCGCCGCCGGGTAGACCCGGCAGTCAAAGGTGGAGTTGGTCTCGGAGGACGTGAAGTTCCACGTTAGCGTGGTCTGGTTGGTCCTCGCGCCATCGGCGATACCCGAGGTGATGGTCGTGTTCGGCGCCGTGGCGTCTATGGAAAAATTGCGGCTCTGGGTGGTCTCTAGTCCGCCGTTATCGCGCGCGCGGACTGTGAACGTGTAACTTCCGTCGGGCCTGTTGCTCACGGAGTGCGAGCTGTTGAGGCCCGAGCAGGCTCCGAAGCTCGCGGGCGAGCCGGTCGCGACGACGCTGCACTGGACGGAAGCGACCCCGCTGGCCGCGTCGCCCGCCGAGAACGTGCACG
>CALMWA010000209.1 GCA_937873125.1 uncultured Actinomycetes bacterium
CTCGAGACCTTCGTAGAGGAGTTGCGCGAGGCTTGCAGGCTCTCGCCCGCGCGGGCGTCCAAGTACGAGGCGGCGATATTTGCTCGCGGTCTCACGCCCCCGGGAACTTTGGATCTCGGTCCGACGGCCGTGGACGATTCGCTCACGGTCGGGCAGGTAGCGTTCGCCGTGATGCGCGAGCAGTTCGCCACGCTGCTGGAGCACGAGCCCGGCGCGAGGATCGGCGAAGACCCGGAGGAGCTGCACGACATGCGGGTCGCGTCACGGAGGTTGCGGGCGGCGATCAAGGTCTTCGACGAGGCGCTGCCGGTACGGCTGCGAGGGATGGAGGCGGAGATAAAATGGCTCGCCACCGTTCTTGGAGAGGTGCGCGACCTGGACGTGCAACTAGAGCAACTGGAAGCCTGGATCTCCTCGGCCGACCCGCAAGACCGCGACCCGCTCGAAGAACTGCGCGGCGTCCTCGAAGAGCGGCGAGAGAAGGCTCGCCGGGCGATGTTCCGCGCCCTCGATTCCCGGCGCTACGCGCGGCTCGTCGAGTCGCTCGAACTACTGCTGCGTCGCGGACCCTCGCCGCGCTCGAAGGCGGCCGGGAGGCCCGTACTCGCCGTCGCGCCGGAACTCGTGCGGAAGCGGCACCACAAAGTCCGAAAAGCCGGGGACCGTATCACGCAGGAGTCCACCGCAGACGCTTACCACGATCTGCGGAAGAAGGGCAAGCGTCTGCGCTACGCTCTGGAGTTTCTCTCCGGCGTATACGGCAAGCCGGCCCGAGAGCTTATTCCCCCGCTCAAGGCTATGCAGGACGTGCTGGGGGATCACCAGGACGCCGAGGTCGCCATCGGCCACCTGCGCGAGTTGAGCGACGCCCGAGTGGGACGCCGCAGGCTCTCCGCCAGGACGGTCTTCGTGATGGGCGGCATAGCCCACCGCTACGCGCTGGAGGCGGCGGAGTCGCGGACGCAGTTCCCGAAGGTCTACGCAAAGATGCAGGGCAAGGGCTGGAAAAAGTTGTGGAAAATAATGGATAATCGCCGTCCGGTCGAGGACGAGGAAATGAGTTAAGGGGGAATATTGGATCTCTACCTGGTGCGCCACGCCGTGGCCTACGAGCGTGACCCGGACCACTGGTCGGATGACTCGGAGCGTCCGCTAACGCCGGAAGGCGAGGAGAACTTTCGAGAGGCGTCTCGCGGGCTGGAGCAAGTAACCCCAAAGGTGATGGCGCTCCTGAGCAGCCCCTATGCCCGCGCGTGGCGGACGGCGGAGATTCTGTCCGAACTCGAAGGATGGCCGGAACCGAAGTACTTCCCGGCCCTGGAACCCGATGTGCCGCCGGAGAAGACTGCGCTCGCTTTACTCGACTACTCGGAGGCGGAGTCCGTCGTACTCGTCGGGCACCGGCCGGGCCTGCACGAGCTGGCCGTGTATCTGCTCACCGGCGAGGCCGGAAGCGCGGACATAAAGATCAAGAAAGGCGCCGCCGTCCGAATCACCTTCGACGGATCTCCGGAGCCCGGCGCCGGTAAGCTCCACTGGATCATCCCCCCGAAAGTCCTGCGCTCGCTGCGCCAGACAACGCTTACTTGAGCCTCGAACCCGCTAGCGGTATCCGGGCCAGCGGCTCCGGCTTCGGGTAGGATTGGCGAAGGTCCAGCAGGGTGAGATCCACCTCCCCAACCGGGATCTCACCGACCGGCCAATCCCGGAACCGCTCCAGCGTGGAGACGAGCTCCGGCGGGGCGGGTATCTCTTCTTCCGGCTGAAAGTAAGCGAGTGTCAGGTGTGGCGGGCCGGGCGGCTCCCGCAGGCCGCACTCGCCGCGCAGCGCGTCGCGCAGCTTCTCCAGCATCCCGCTGTCGTGGACTTCGATGAACGCCGCGGCGGGGAAGACGTTGAGGTTCGATAACGTCACCCCGAACGCGGGAAAATCCGCGAGCGCTCGCCGCGCCGCGACCTCTATCTCCGCGAGGCGCTCCGGCGCGACCTCGTCATCTTCGTGCGGCTCCGGGACGACGAACCCCAGAAGGAACAGCGTTATGTGGATGAAGTGGTCCGGGTGCGGCGAGACGAACGGGAAGGAACGCAGCGCGTCGCGCGGCGGCTCCAGGCGATTCCGCAGCTTCGCGGCGTCCACCGGGATCATCAACGAGGCCGAGAGCGTGTGCCCATTCGTCCAGGATGGGTCCGTGTGTCCGCCAAATTCCAGACGCCGCTCCGTGACGAACTTCTCCCAGATCTCCACGTAGCCGTCCATCCGGGAACTGTAACAGATCCTGCATTGTAGCCTCCGGCTTATACTTCCGGTGGACGGACGCCGCCGCGGAGCATTATCATGGGTCCGGCGAATGCTCGAACGGGAGGGGTGGATTGCACGAGGGCCGGCCAGGCAAGTACGCGGCTCTCTGCGCGTGCCTTTTGCTAGTCTTCTCTCTCACGGGCTGCGGGGAGAAACCCTCGGGACGGGTGAGCCAGGCCGGGAGTCCGGCGCAGGCTCGGGAATCGACGACGACAGCGAGCCCACCGGCGCAGACGAAGCTTAAGGAGACGCCGGAGACCGAGAAGCGCAACGTGGTCTTGATCGTCCTGGAGGCGACCCGCGCCCGCTCCGTCACCCCCTACAACCCAGATATCGAAACCATGCCGTTCCTGGACGGTCTCTCGAAAAAGAGCCTGCTTGCCGAGCGAGCCTACACGGTGGTGCCGCACACGACTAAGGCGCTCGTGGCCAGCGAGTGCGGCCGGGAACCGCACCTGATACGCAAGATCACGGAGTCCAAACCGGACAACCTCCCGTTCCCATGCTTGCCGAGGCTCCTCGGGGAGCAAGGCTACAAGAGCGTGTGGTTCCAGAACGGCGCCGGAAACTTCGAGGGGCGCACCCAACTCGTCGAGAACTTCGGCTACGACGAGTTCTACTCGCTGGAGGATATGGATCCGGACGGCTTCGAGAAAGTCGCCTTCGGCCGCGAGGAGAACATGATGCTCGATCCCAGCCGCCAGTGGCTCGAACAGAACGGCGAAGACCCTTTCCTCATAACGTACAAGACCGTCTCACCGCACTCCCAGTACCTCAACCCCGAACGTTACGGAGAGGTGGATTTTACCGATAAGGAGAAGCTCAACCGCTACCTGAACAGCATCCGCTACGTGGACTTCTTCCTCAAAAATCTCTTCGAACAGTACAAGAAACTCGGACTCTACGACGACACTATCTTCGTGATCTACGGCGACCACGGCGAGGCTTTCGGCGAGCACGG
>CALMWA010000210.1 GCA_937873125.1 uncultured Actinomycetes bacterium
GGCCAACACGCGCCCCACGGCGCCCGCGCGCACGAGATCCCGCGCCCGCCGCACGGCCGGCAGATAGCGCACCGGAAAAGCGATGCGGAGTTGCGACCCGGACTCCTCGGAAGCCTCTATCATAGCCTGCCCGTCCTCGACCGTCGTCGCTATGGGCTTCTCGCACAGCACATGCACGCCGCTCCGAAGAGCTGGGATCACGTCGCGCGCGTGATGCAGGTTCTCGGAACAGACGACCACAGCGTCTGCCGCCTCGAAGAGATCCGCCGAATCCTCGAAGAACCGCACCCCGAACGGCTCGGCCGCCTCCCGCCCGCGCGCCGCGTCCTCATCCGCGACGCCCACGAAATTGGCGGAAGCGAGATCTTTGAGGATGGCAGCGTACTGCGGCGCGTGTACGTGGGCAAAGCTGACGACACCGACCTTCACGCTCATACGATCTCTCCCGGCTTCACGGGCTTCCCGGTCCTGATGGACTCGATGGCGGCCAGGGAGATCGCGAGCGCCGCCCGCGCATCCTCACCGCTCACGATGGGCTTCTCCCCCGACGCGATGCAGCCGATGAAATGCTCCAGCTCCGACTGGTAGGGGCTCTTGCTTACCGGCACGATCCCGCCGCTCTCCTGTGCGCCGCCGGTCAGGCGCAGCGAAGAAGGGTCCGTGCTGCCAGCGGTGACGAGCGCCCGGCTCCCGGCGACCTCTATCGAGTAGTTGAACGGACCGGGGTAACCCCAGTGGCCTTCGAGGTGCGAGATCTCACCGCCCTCGAACCGCAGCGTGACGAGCGCATAGTCCAGCCGGTTGTATTCGCGGCCCTGCACCCCGCGCGCATAGACTCGCTCCACCTCCCCGAAGCACCACCGCAGGAAGTCGAAGTCGTGGATAAGCAGGTCCACCAGCACCCCGCCGCTCGCCCGCCGGTCCGCGTACCAGTCGTTCCAGCCCATGAGGAGCGGCGAGCGCCGGCTCGTCCGGGCCACGCCGACCCTGCCGAGGTCTCCAGCGTCGATCATGCGCTTTATCTGTACGTATTCCGGGAAAAAACGGACCACGTGCCCGACGAACAGACGGCCATCACTATGCTCGAAGACTTCGAGGATCTCATCCGCCTCCGCCAGGGTGAGCGCGATGGGCTTCTCCAGGATTACGTGCTTCCCGTCGCGGGCCGCCCGCAGCGCGAGGTCCCGATGAAAAGCCGTCGGCAGACAGATATCCACGACCTCGGCATCCTCGGATGCTACTAGCTCCTCGTAAGAGGCATACGGTCTTGCTTCCACCGTCGCCGCCGCGGTCACTGCGGCCTCCGGGTTGGAGTCCGCGACGCCGACGACATCGACCTCCGGCATGCCCGCATAAGCGGCCAGATGCACGGAGCCCATGAAACCGGCCCCCACAACCCCCACCCTCACGCGCCGCCCCCCAACGCGGTCTAGGCTTCCTGACCTTGCTTGATAAAGTCTTCCAGGTCTCTCTGAAGCGTCCGGGCGGCTTCCTGGGGCGTCGAGTCGCCGGTGAGAGCAGCGTTGAACTGCTTGCCCATCACGAGCGACATATCCGAGTAGTAAGGCGAGACGGGGCGCGGCCGAGTGTTCTTGAGGGCGTCCTTCGCCAGCGCCACGACGGGGACCTTCGCCCGAACCTCCGCGTCGTCGTAGAGGCTGATGAGGGTCGGCAGGTACGAGCCCTCCACCGCCCGTAACTTCTGCTGCTCGGAGGCGGTCAGGAACGTAATGAACTCCCAGGCCGCATCCTGGTTTTTCGAGGAGGCGCTGATGTACAGTGGCTGGTCCCCGACCGTACCGTTGCCCGGCTCTCCGTCCGCCGACGGCAGTTCAGAGACGCCGACCTGCTCCGGCCTGATCTTCGACTCTGCGGGATCGCTCAGGATCGCGTAGACGTAGGGCCAGTTTCGCATGAAGACCGCGTCGCCGTTGAGGAACGCACCCGCTGACTCATCTTCCTTGTACGTGGTAACCGCTTTCGGGGAGACGCCGCTCGCAACCATTGAGCGGTACGTCTCGAGGCCCGCGACGGCCTCCGGGCTACCGATGAGGACCTTGTTCGAGTCCTGGGGGTCCAGAGCCTCCCCACCGTGCGTCCAGATAAACTCCAGGCCGTTGCACACCCCGCCCTCGTAATTGGCACCCTGGAAGATGTAGCCGAATTTGATCTCCGAGTCCTGCAGGACCTTCTCGGTCATCTGCTTTAGCTCGTCCCAGGTCTTCGGCGGCCCGGAGAAGCCGCTCTCCTCCAGCAAATCTTTGCGGTAGTAGAGGAGGCCGGTGTCCGTGAACCAGGGCATACCATAGGTCTTGCCCTCGTAGGTTATAGCCTCAACGGAGCCTGGAAGGTAGTCGCCACGCATATCTTCGGTGAAGCGGTTGGAGAGATCCGAGATCCAACCGTTCTCCGCTAGCTGGGCCGTCCAGATCACATCCCCGAGGATCACGTCCAAGTTTTCCCCACCGGCCTGTAGTTGCGTGCGGAGCTGGTCGAAACGCTGACCTGTGTCCGCGTTGCCCGGCCGGAAAGTGACCTTGTACTTGCCCTTGTTCTGCTCGTTGAACTTGTCCACGAGCTTCTTCGCCGAGCCAGTATCGTCGGGCGATGCGCTAAACACCAGCTCCGTGACACCGCCGGCCTGCTGCTCTCCGCCACCGCCGCACCCGGCGACGCCGAGCAGGGCCGCCGCCGCGAGCCCCGTACCTCCGACCTTCAGGAAATCGCGGCGCGAGAGGGTTCTCGCGGACTCTCCAATACGCTTCATCCGTCGCTCCTCTCCGCCGCTACTTCAGCAGCCACTCGTGGTCGGGGTCGTTCTGGATCCTCCACTCCCTTACCGGACCGGCCATCACGTTGAGATAGTACAGGTCGTAGCCCGGCGGCGCCGAGACGACGTGATAGCCCTTCGGAACCAGCACCACATCCCCGTCCCGGACAGCCAGCGTCTCGTCCAGCGAGCGGTCGTCAGTGTAGACGCGCTGCAGAGCGAAGCCCCGCTCCGGTCGTATCCTATGGTAGTAAGTCTCTTCCAGATACCGCTCGCGCGGCGGGTCCTCGCGGTCGTGTTTGTGGGGCGGGTAGCTCGACCAGTGGCCGTTCGGCGTGATGACCTCGACCACCAGCAGGCTCTCGGCGGGACGGTCTTCCATCAGGATCGGGCGTATCTCCCGCTCCAGGCTTCCGTAACCACGAATCTCCACCTCTATGTCTTCCGGCCGCACGAGCAGCGTCTCCGCGCCGCTCTGCGCCGGCGCGGAGCAGATCGCCAGTTCCAGATCCGTCACCGCCACGACCCGGTAATCAGTACCCGGCGGCAGATACAGGGCGTGCGGCGGCCCATCGAACGGATTCTCCCGCCCGCCGATCTCCTCCCACCGCTCCTCTCCGGCAGCCACCGAACACCGGCCCGACAGCGGCACGAGACAGACCTCCTCGCCGTCGGCGCGTGCGACCAACTCAGCCGCATGCGCGTCTTCGCCGAGGGCGATCAGCCGGCGGTGCGGCCTGCCGTTTCAACGCCGGTGGCCGCGGGATTGTTGTCGGCGCCGTATGTGAACACCGTGTAGGCGGCCGAGGTGATGTCACCGTTGGCATCGAAGGCAAGTGGGCCCGATTCGCCGTCGTAATTGATGTCCGCACCGGACGCCTTGCCTGCCAGGCATTCTTTATAGCTGGCGCATGGTGCCGTTCCAGCCGGGCCTGTTCCGCCAGCGGTCCCGCCGGATACCGAGACCAGGCTCGCGGCGATTGAACGCCCGGAGTCGTCCTCGGCCTTGGCCGCTGCGAGCGCGGCAAGGGTCACGGCGTCGTACGTCTCCGCTGCGAAGGACACGTCCTTCAGGGCCGGATCGATGCCCAGTAGCCGTTCCTGGAACCCTGCCGAGGGAAGCTGCCCCGGGACAACCGCACGTGCACCGTCCAGGGCCCTGGTTCCCAGCCGGGAGCCATACCGGCTGAAGGCGCCGTCGCTCAGGATAAGCCTTGAGCCTGCGAGGGCGGCGTTGTTGAGCTCAGCGAGGGCGCCCTGCGCGCCGTCACGGGCCACCAGGATCACGGCGTCGGGTTGCGCCTCGCGGATTGAGGCAGCCGCAGATCCCGCGTCACCCGGTGTGAAGCCCACCGCTGACAACACGTCCAGGCCCGCCTGTTCAGCGGACGCGGAGACGGCCGCGGAGACATCGCTGCCGTAGGAGCCTTCCTGGTACACCACGGAGATGGTTGCGGCGCCGGCGTCCTTGGCGAGCTTGGCAAGCACGGGTCCCTGCGCGACATCGGCGGCGGCCGTCCGGAAGTAGTATCCGCCGCTGGCTATGCTGCTGAGCCCGGCCGCGGTGTTGGCAGGCGAAATCAGTGGCGTCCGCGCCCTGGAGAGGATGTCGACGGCTGCGGAGGCGTGGCTGGAGTCGGTGGGGCCAATGACCACATCCGCTGTGGCCTGGACCAGGGACTGCGCCTGGGACGCTGTGTCCTGGCCTGTTTCAACGGGGAGAAGTTCCACCGGCCGGCCCTTGTGCCCGCCGGCAGCGTTGATTTCCTTGACGGCAAGCTTGGCGGCAGCAAGTTGGGGACCGTTCAGGAAGCTGTTGGCACCGGTGTTGTCCAGGATGAGGCCGACCCGCAGCGTGCCGTCACCTGAGGCCTCCGCCGGTTCCGTGCGCGCGTTTCCGGTCACCCCGGAACAGCCGGTGAGGGCGAGAGTGCCGCAGAGGGCTGCGGCGAACAACGGACGGATGGGTGCAGCGGAGGAAAACGGGTGCTTCACTCGGCCGGCCGGACGCTTTCGGCCTTCGGGCCTTT
>CALMWA010000211.1 GCA_937873125.1 uncultured Actinomycetes bacterium
ACGGCCGTCCGGTCTTCGTGCCGCTGCGCCAGGAGAACGACTTCCGCTTCGACCTCGACGAGTTCCGCGCGGGCCTGAGCGAGCGCACGAAGCTCGTGATCCTCAACTCCCCGGCGAACCCGACCGGCGGCGTGCTCACGGCCGAGGACATCGCGGGACTCGCGGAGATCCTGCGCGAGCGCCCCGACATATTCATACTGAGCGATGAGATCTACTCGCGGCTGATCTACTCCGGCGAGTTCGCCAGCATCGCCTCGGAGCCGGACTTCGGACCCGACGGACGCACCATCATCCTGGATGGCTTCTCGAAGACCTACGCCATGACCGGCTGGCGTCTCGGCTATGGCGTCATGCCGAAGCCTCTGGCCGAGGAGATCTCCACGTTGCAGGTCAACTCCAACTCCTGCACCAACGCCGCGACGCAGTACGCGGGCATCGAAGCCCTCACCGGCCCGCAGGAGAGCGTGGCGCGGATGCTCGAAGAGTTCTGTGCGCGCCGGGACCTCATCGTCGCCGGCCTCAACGCTCTCCCCGGCGTCGAATGCGCCACGCCCCAGGGTGCCTTCTACGCCTTCCCGCGTATCATCGGCACCGGCCTCGACACGAACGACCTGGCCGACCGACTACTCGACGTAGCCGGCGTCGCCTGCCTCTCCGGCACGGGATTTGGCCGCTACGGAGAGGGCCACCTGCGCTTCTCCTACGCCAACTCGCGTCAGAACATAAGCCGGGCACTGGAGCGGATGGGCGAACTCCTGTCGCAATCCGCGGCACGGTAAGCCAAGCGCATTTCTAGCCCATAAAACAATTTATCGACGACACGTGCGCTCATCAGTTCTCGGGACTGCTAAGTCGACAGAGGATGTCTGGAAGCTTGGTGAGGCAATCGAGAAATCTAACGGCAGCATAGTCACTGGCTAGGAGGGTGTGAACCTGGCAGATTCAACTCAGCAAACAGGTCTTGGTATGCACACGCAAGTAGCTTGCAGTTCGATGTCGGCAGGTTAGCGAGTCTAGCAAAGGCTTAAAAATACTACTCTCAAACGTTCCTGCGGACCAGGAGGTGAAGCAGGAGGGCCGGATAATTTGCGTGGGGCTACCTGGCAAGGCAGATTTCCAGAAGCGTAACCATAAGTTAACCGCAAATTCTTCTCCGGCTGTTTACGAGCACACTAAGGAGGGCAACACCCATTTTGGGAAAGCGAAACGGAAAGGAGTCACGATGGCTGTAGAGACCGCCCAGGCATGGATAGATGAATTCCGCCGTGCCACGGACGAGGACGAGGAGATACAGGCGCACGGGAAGTTCTACTCGTGTTCGTTCTTGCTGGATATGGAGGAGCACGAGGTGCAGGTCTTCATGCACCGGGGCAAGGTCGAGGAGGTTCTGGTAGATCCCGGCCCGCTGGACGAACGCTACCAGTTCGCCCTGCGCGCCAGAGCGGAGACGTGGCGCAAGTTCGCCGAGGAGACGCCCGAGCCGATGTACCACGGCATATGGTCGGCATCGTTCCAGAAGGACCTTAGCCTAGAAGGCGACCTCCTGGTGCTAATGCAGAACCTGCGCTGCTTCACGCGGCAGTTCGAGTTGTTGCGCAAGACCGGCGTACCCGTATAGGCATTCTAGAGAGAAGGAGGAGATAGAGAGATGGCTAATTTTTCGCCGGTAACCGGCCGCTACGTGACGATCGACGTCATGGGCGACGAGTGCAAGGTGTTCTTCTTGGAGAATGGAGAGGGGCAGCCTCTGGTCTGCCAGCACACCGCCGGGTGTCACAACCACCAGTGGCGGGACCTCTTGGAAGACGAAGAGATAACGAAGAATTACCGGGTGATCGCCTACGACTTGGCGCGGCACGGCAAGTCCGACCCGCCGAAGAACAAGGAGTGGTGGAAGGAGGAGTACAAGCTCACCGCTGACTACTACACCGAGTTCATCACCGCTTTCTGCGACGCCTTGGAACTCGAAGCCCCGATCTTCATGGGCTCATCCTTCGGGGGCAACGTCGCGCTGCAGCTCGCCCTGCGCCACCCGGATCGCTTCGGCGGCGTGATACCGGTCGAGGCGGCGGATTACTCGCCGGGCTTCTTCCTCGATTGGTGGCAGCATCCCCACGCCAACGCCGCCCAGGTGTGTGCCAGCGGGGTGTGGGATCTGATGGCTCCACAATCCCCCGACGAGGATCGCTGGGCGACGTGGTTCTACTATACGCAGGGGTCGGAGGCCTTCAAAGGGGATCTGTACTTCTACTCGGTGGACCACGACCTGCGAGGGAAGTTGGATCAGATAGACACCGAGAAGTGTCCGGTCGTTATGATGACTGGTGACTACGACTATCTGACCACGCCGGAGGATGGACAGCGCACCGCCAAGCAGATAAAGGGCGCCGAGTTCATAGAGATGAATGGCATAGGCCATTTCCCGATGAGCGAGAATTACCCGCTGTTCAAGGAATACCTGGAGCAGGCGTTGCAAAAGATCGAGAGCAAGGCAGGCGCTCGCACGGCTTAAAGGTTTTCGTAAATTCGTAGAATGATTGGGTGGCTATATACAAGTCACCCAATCACATTTCTCTAACTCTCTAACCTCAAGACAAGTCAGGCAGGCTCGTCGAGAAGCTCGCCGAGGTGTCGATTTATCTGCGGCATGTAACCTTCCTCGAAGCCGAATAGACCCAGGTGTCCGGCCACGCTGTCGACGACGCGCAGCTCGCTGTTGGGGACGAGCTTCTGCTCCGCCTCACAGTCGCGCACGGGGAAGAACATGTCTTCGCTGATAGGCATGACAAAAGTCCTGGCCGTGACGCGCCCGAGAGCGGCCGCGAGGTCGCCGCCGGTATGCCGGCTGACGTCGCCGCGCTGCCACTTCCACGCCATGCACAGCAGGTCGTTGGGGTCCATCACCTGGAAGTAGGCGTCCATGAAGCCGATCTGGAAGTCGTCCGCGGAGGCGAAACCGAGCGGTCTCCACTGCTCCTGCTTCCAGAACTCCGTCGAGAACCCCATGACCGACCATATCCGCGCGTGCCGGGCCAGCCCCGCGCGCACGTCGGACGGGTCTTCGTACCAGCCGCCGTTGAAACCAGGGTCGGAGGTGATTGCCTCGTTGAGAGCCTCGGTGAAGATGAAGTCGTGCGGGGCATTTTTGGCGGTACCGGCTATCGGGGCGGCCCGCTTTACCTTCTCCGGGAACCGAACGGCCCATTCGTAGGTCTGCTGCGCCCCCATCGAGCCACCCGTGACGAGTTGCAACTCCTCGATGCCGAACTGCTCGCGCAAAAGTTGCTCCTGCGCGCGGACATCGTCCCCGATCCTGACGTGCGGGAATCGGGCCATCGCGTGCGGACCGGCGGTGTTATGGGGTGAGGATGAGAGACCGTTGCCGATCTGGTTGATGACGACGATGAAGTACTTCTCCGGGTTCAGCGCATGTTCGGGGCCGATATAGACATCCCGGAAGATCTGGTGCGTCCCCGAGTACCACGTCGTAATGAGGATCGCGTTGTCTTTGGCGGCACTCAGCTCCCCGAACGTCGTGTATGCAAGCTTGCAGTCCCGTAGGGTGTAGCCTTCTTCGAGCTCGAAATCTCCCAGATCGAACATCTCGTAATCGCCGTGAAACTCCGGCGAATAGTAGGGGTTCTGGATCACTGCTCGTCCCTCCGTTCTGGTCGTTGGCTACGCGGGACAATCCTCGCCTTCGCCACTACTTCTTTCCAACAGCCCGGATGCTATCCGCGCCGCATACCACGCGCAACCGCCCGGATGGTCGAAGAGATCAATGAGAAGAGCCGGCCGCTTCACAGTTTCGCGCATTGCGGCGCACACGGCGCCTGTGTATATTCTTACAATACGGGTGGTTATCGGTAGAGGAAGTGCAAAAACGATGCTGGACGAGCGGATTATCGGGATCTGCAAGACGCCATACGGGCGGATTCAAGGCCTTACTGTCGGACTGACCAACGCGGTGCAGGACTTGGGGACTAGTCCCGCACGCTATGGTTTGGTAAGGGTGGAGTCTGGACGGACGTTTCTCCGGCGTCGCCGGTTGCGTCAAGGCGAAATACAAAGGAGGAAACATGCGGCAGGACGTTACCTTTGTGAGCGAGGGGCTCAACTGCTCCGGCTGGCTATACGTACCGGATGACCTGGAGAGCGGGGACCAGCGTCCCGCCGTCGTTATGGCCCACGGCTTCTCCGCCGTCAAGGAGATGCACCTGGCGAACTTCGCCGAGAAGTTCAAAGAGGCTGGGCTCGTGGTGCTGGTCTTCGACTACCGGTACTTCGGCGACTCGGAGGGCGAGCCGCGCGGAAGGTTGTTCCCCACGGAGCAACACGAGGACTACCGTAACGCCATCACCTGGGTCTCGCAGCGGCCCGAAGTAGACCCCGACCACATCGGTGTATGGGGCTCTTCGTATAGTGGCGGTCACGTCCTGCACCTCGCGGCTTTCGACCGGAGGATCAAAGCCGCGGTCGCTCAGGTTCCGCTGGCGGAGGGCTGGGAGAATGCCCAGCGGCTAATGCGCCCGGATATTTTCGCCGGGTTTCACGAGATGCTGGCCCAGGACCGTCTCAGCCGGTATCAGGGCAACGAGAGCTTCCACATACCGGTCGTGGCCCCGGAGGGCAAGCCTTCCGCCCTGCCGACGCCCGACTCCTACGAATGGTTCATGCAAACAGGACAGAACATCGCCCCCAACTGGCGCAACGAAGTGAGCCTGGAGTCCATGGAGAAGTTCCTGGAGTACAACCCGGCGGCGAACATACACCGCATCTCACCGACACCTCTACTAATGATCGTCGCCGGTAACGATACCCTCACGCCGACGAACCTGGCGATAGCGGCCTACGACCGGGCGCTGGAGCCAAAGTCGCTGGTGATCACGAGTGGAGCGCACTTCGACGCCTATACCGAACCGGGACTCTCCGAGACCGCGATCCCCGCTGTGCAGTGGTTCAAGCGGCACCTGCTCGGTCGCCAGTTCGTGGAGGTTGAGACAGTTCACTAAGACCGGAAAAACATCGCCCCGGACATGTTATTGACCGGCCAGCGCAACAAGCCCCGCCAACCGATTCGTGGAGTGTTCCCCTGACGCGTCTACCCTTCTCACGGCGGCATCGGAACCCGCAGCCGCACCCGCGTCCCCCTCCCCGGCTCGCTCTCGACTTCGAGCTCTCCACCGAGGGCCGTCGTTCGCTCCCGCATGCTCTTGAGCCCTATGCCGGCCTCGACGGTGTTCGGATCGTATCCCTGCCCATCGTCCGCTACCTCCGCACGAACTTGCTCGCCGGCTGTTTCGAGAACCACCCGGACGCTGCTTGCTCTCGAGTGGCGCCTGGCGTTGGTGAGCGCTTCCTGAATGACGCGCAGAAGCTCGGAACCCGCCGTTTCAGATAGTTCCTCCGGGAACCTCTCGTCCACCTCCAGCACTATCTCACATCCCGGGTGCATCTGGCGGTTCAGATCCACCAGTGACCTTACGGACTGAACGAAAGAGTGATCCTGGGTTTGCTCCATGCGCAGGTCGTAGACGGCCCCACGCAAACCCCGCTCCGATCTCTTGAGTGCACTAATCGTCTGCTCCAGCTTGATGTCGAGTTCCGGGTCTTCCGAGAGTATTTGTATAATCTGAGCCTCCGCCAGAGCGTATGTTAGATCCTGGAGGGCCCCGTCGTGGAGGTCTCTAGCTATCCGGCTCCGCTCAGCCTCTCGGACCTCACGCAGTTTTTTCTCCGCCCTCTTGCGCTCGGCAACGTCGCGAATGACCGAGCACACCACCTGCTTACCGCCGTAGGAGATCACGCTCCCGCTCACCTCGATCTCCACTATAGAACCATCCTTGCGGCGGTAGCTCCTCTCGCCAACCAGCAGGTACCCTTGCTCCACGGCGCGCGCGACGTTCCGGTCCACGCCTTCGGGGTCGTCCGGAACCAGGTCGTAGACCTTCATCCGCAGCAGTTCTTCCAGGTCGTAGCCGAGCATCCTCTGGAAGGCGGGGTTGGCCTCGAGGATGCGCTTGGTCTGGGCATCGAACAGGAAGATGCCCTCTCCGGCCTGTTCGATCACCGTCCTGTAACGCTCCTCGCTCAGCCGCAGCGCCTCCTCCGACCGCTCGTACTCGGCCAGGGCCGCTTCTAGACTCGTGGTGCGCTCCTCGACGCGCCTTTCGAGCTCCTCGTTCAGCAGCCTTACTTCTTCCTCCACGCGCTTACGCTCGGTGATGTCGCGAGCGACGTACACTACCCGATCTTCCTGCATCGGCGAGACGGTTCCGGAGAACCAGATCTCCTCGCCGCCGATCGGTAGGCTGTACTCCGTATACACCGGCTCTTGCATCTCGAGCGCGCGCCGAATGTGGTCCAGGAACACGTCGGCCTGCTCCGCCGGCATGACCTCGTGAAGCGTCTTGTGGATCAATTCGTCGGACGGGCGATACAACAGCGAGGGGCTGGTCGGCGCGATCTTGAGGTAACGTCCCTCGCCGTCGAGCACAAGGACCACGTCCGTCATAGCCGCAAAGAGCGCCCGAAGCTCGGCCTCCGAGGCCCGCAGAGCCTCCTGGGTCCGCCGACTCTCGGTGACGTCCATCATGGAGCCGACCATCCGCACCGGCTCGCCGCTCGCGTCGCGCACCACGTATCCCCGATCAACAACCGTCGCGTAGGCGCCATCGGCGCGTCTGAAACGGTACTCGTCCGACCACGTGTTTCCGCCGCCCCGGAGGACATCGCTGATGATCGACAGCACCCGTTCCCTGTCCTCCGGATGTATGTGTTCTTCCCACCATGCCGTGTTCGTCTCTTCTCGCAGCGGGTAACCGAACATTGACTCGAACGCACCGTTCCACCTCTGCTGGTCGGCCAGAATATCGCTATCCCAGATCGTCTCGTTGGTGGCCTGGGCGACCAGCCGGTAGCGCTCCTCGCTCTCGCGCAGCGCTGTCTCAGCCTGCACCCGATCTGTAACGTCCCGGTGGTTGAACACCATGCCTCCAACCGCCGGATCGTCCAGCAGGTTGTTGGCTATCCCCTCTAGGTGACGCCAGGAACCGTCCTTGCGCCTGACACGGGTCTCCACCGCCACCGGGTGGACGCCGGGCCTTGAGACGGCCTCGCCGAGTTCGTTAAGCGCCCCCTCCAGATCGCCGGGGTGTACGTACTCGGCGGTGTTGGTCCCGACCATCTCCTCTGGCCGGTAGCCCAGCACCCGCTCGACCGAAGGACTCATGTAGCGTATGGTGCCGTCGGCGTCGGTGACCATGACGATGTCCAGCGCGTTCTCGAAGAGGGCGTAAAACCGTGCCTCGCTCTGTCGAAGTGCTTCCTCCGCACTCTTACGCTCGGTCACGTCGCGGACGATGGCCAGCACAAAGCGTCCTTCCAAGCTCGAGTCGTCGACCGGTTCTAGGGGACTGAGGCTCATCTCGATGCTTATCTCGTCGCCGTCCTTGCGTACCGCCGGCAACTCCAGCAGCTCGCGAGAATCCACGTAGCGCCCGTGGCCCGTCTCGCGGTAGCGGGAGAGGCCCACCCGGTGCCGTTCTTTAAGACACTCGGGGACCAGCGCTTCCACGTCCATCTCCAGCGCCTCGAGGGTCGAATATCCGAAGATCTCCGTGGCGGCCGGGTTCCACAGGACTATCCTGCCGGTATAGGCGTCGGCAACGATCACGGCGTCCCGCACCTTCTCGAAGAGGCGACCTATCCCCAGATCCCGTGGTCTCAGCGAATGCTCACCGTCCGACCGAATAATGGTCCTTTCCCCATCGATGTTCGTTCTCATGCAATAATGCCATCTAGGAGAGCTCACCGCATTATCCATCTCGTAGATAACCCACGAAAACCATCGACGATACTGCATCAAGAGCAACTAAGCGGCCTGAATATCCTATGTACATTGTGTGCTCCTCCGGCGGCTCTCGGTATCCCAGCGCCGAAACCCGCAGGCGCATGTCGATGTTAGACGGCTGCCGGTTCTCCGAAGCTCGCGGCGGGGCGGTGGGCGAGAGTCTTGCGGACGGCGGGAGCGACTTCGGTGCCGAACAGCTCGATGGCGCGCATGACCTTCTCGTGCGGCATCGAGCCGACGCTGATCTGGGCCATGAAGCGCTGGTGGCCGAAGAGTTCATGCTCGAAGAGGATCTTCTCCGCGACCTCCTCCGGGCTGCCGACGACGAGCGCGCCGCGCGGCGAACGGCCCACCTCGAACTGCCCGCGACCCATCGGACTCCAGCCGCGCTCGCGGCCGATCCGGCTCATCATCGCCGAATAGGCGGGGAAGTACTCGTCGCCCGCGCGTTGGGACGTCTCGGCGACGTAGGCGTGCGAGTTTATGCTGATCGGCAGCCGCACCGGATCGTGACCGGCCCGTGCTGCTGCCTCGCGGTAGAGGCGGGCGAGAGGCGCGAAGTGTTCGGGCTGGCCGCCGATGATCGCGATAGCCAGCGGCAGGCCGAGCACCGCGGCCCGCACAACCGACTGCGGCGTCCCGCCGACGGCGATCCACACCGGCAAAGGGTCCTGTACCGGTCGCGGATAGACCCCAGCATCGTCGAGCGGGGCGCGGTGCCTTCCCGACCACGTCACCCGCTCGGACTCGCGCAGCTTCAGCAGCAACTCCAGCTTCTCCGCGAACAACTCGTCGTAGTCGCCGAGGTCGTAGCCGAACAGCGGGAACGACTCGATGAACGAGCCGCGTCCGGCCATGATCTCCGCGCGCCCGCCGGAGATGAGGTCGAGCGTGGCGAAGTCCTGGAAGACGCGGACCGGATCGTCCGAACTGAGCACCGTCACCGCGCTACTCAGGCGGATGTTGCTCGTGCGCGCGGCGGCCGCAGCGAGCGCCACGGCTGGCGATGAGACTGCGTAGTCCGGACGGTGGTGCTCACCGACGCCGAAGACATCGAGACCGACCTGGTCCGCCAACTCGATCTCCTCGATCAGGTTCCGCAGCCGCTGCGCGGGGTCTATGCCTGTTCCGACATCGGCGAATGTGTAGAGACCAAGTTCCATTATCGGTTCCTTTCGTGTCTGATCTATTGTAGTCGGACGTGGCGCTCGCTCATACAACCGACCGAGGGCACTGAAGATCCTATCAAACGTTATCACGGCCTTGTCATTCCCAGGATGTTCTACGGAGACTGCGGCGCCCTGTCGTTCACCAGGCACTCCGCAAGCCCGGCATGGAGCAATCCATGACCGTGGCGAGCTAAGCGCCACTCGGGAGCATCGCTATTTGCATAGGTGGGCCGGGCTGCCCGGTTCGTACTGGACACCAACCGGTACCGCCGGATAAATCTCCGGCCAGGCGCGGATCCAACTCGGCCTACAACTGCGGATCCAGCAGATCACACCTCCCAGACCTGCCAGATTCGTACCCCGGCGAGTGTAACGCCAGCGTGTGGAAGCCGCCTGCGTACTATGCGAGATCGCGCAACTTTATGCAGCGTCCCTACATCTTGTGGTCGCGGTGTGTGACCCCATGTCATCAATACAGTCCCGAAGAGCGGCTGTGACCCAAGTCTATTCACCGTGTCGGATACGGGCTTCTGAGGATTCATCTTACCGGACGTTGGGTGAATAAGCCTGGGGCGTTACTACGAATCGCTCCACCTCACGCTGTCTATCACCTTCTGCGCCTCGGGCGCGAACTCATCGAAGTCGCTAGCCATACTAGCGATGCCTATAGTTACCGTCTCACCGTTCACGTCCTCCAAGACGATTACATGCCCCATATCTCCCTCCTTCAAGGCTATCCAACCCGCACCGCTTGATCTAAAGATGTCCACGCAGTCCGAGCCACACGCACCATAGTAGTCTCGCGGCAGGTCTTCGACGACCACGTCGAATTGCTTGCCCTTGCCTTCTCCTACCCTCGCCGGCTTGGGTTTATCGGTTTTGAGATAGGGATGGTGCTGGAACCAGCCAACTAGGTCCTTTGGAGCCTCCACCACCTCTAGCGTGCCAGGCTTGTAGACTGCCTGAGCGCTCACGAAGCGTACCCCCGCCGTCTCTCCTCGCACGATTTTCAAGGAGTCGGGTACCTCCGGTGGTGAGGTTGCCCAGCCTTCACTGAGCCTGAAGGAGAGCGCGGGCTTGAACTCCTCTGAGCGGTATACACCGGTACGCAATGGTTTCTGTGGTCCTCTGGTAGGGGCCGAGGCTTATTGGCTTCCTCTTGGCCTCCTACACCGCAGGCGCTCATTGCCAAGACGCTGAGTGTGACACCAGCAGTGCCAACCGGAGGGTATGTCGCACCCTTCTCTGAGAGGACATCGGCTCCTCCTCTTACGTGCCTTTTCCCAGGACTATTGTAACCAGGTGCATTTTCTCACGTGACGAACTACCGAGAATTCGCCTTCCACGCACTCGGGTGAATAAGGGTAAGAAGCAGGGCCGGGGCTACTCTACGCCCCAGCCCGAGTAACGTTGCTTAACCCTTAGATCCCCTCGGGCGGCTCCCCGCCGGTGTGGGCGAACAGCTTGCAGACGATCTTCCAATTTCCATCGATACGCGCGAGCTGGAAGTAGTCTAGGAAGGAGACCGACCCCCAGTAGCCCTCCTCGGCCACCACGGCAACCGCCGCCTCCCCCGTCTGCTGCACCGAGAGGACGCGTGACCGGTAGTTGCCGGTGTCGGCCGGCGCGCTCTCCGCCAGCGCAAAGAGCTCCGCTATCGGCACGTCATAACGCGTTCCGGAGAGGGACCCGAACATCCGCGCGTCCCCATGGAAGGCTTCTTGCAGCTTCGCGACGTCGCCCTTGGCCTCCCCCTCGGTGCACAACTGCAGCACTCGGCAGATCGCGTCGTAGTCACTCACCACATCTGCGACGCCAGTGTGGCCCTCTTTCGCCTGAGCCATGAGCCACCTCCTTCTAGTTCGTGCGGCAGCCGGTTGCACTACTGGCTCCCCGCGCCCCCTTGGTGCCCATCGTGTCTACGGGGCGTGGTTCTAAGCCTCTGACCGCTTCTACAAACAGACAACCTACCAGTCATGTGCATTTTGTTACATCACTCAAATGAATGATTTTTGTGGTTGCTTGCGGGACACAAGCGAATAACGAAGTTCGCAGAATGCGGCACACGCGAAGGTTCGAGAACCCGCCGTCCGGATAGCTGGATGAGCAGCTCACGAGCGCCTAACCGCTGACCAGCGCCACCTCCACCTCTGGATCCTCACCCGCCGAGACGGATAAGCGGACCTTTCGGGTGTTGTTAGTCCGTCCGAGGGGTGCGAACGGCAGGTGCTCAACTGACACTATCGGCTCCTCCTCCAGCGTGACGGAGAAGCGAGGCTCAATATTGCGTTGCGTTTGGAACGAATGTAAGGATGGACCATAGCAACAATAAATCCTCGCCGGATACGTCTCGACTACACGTAAATCACCGGACTAAAGGCGAAGTATCTCCAGTAAAGGCCCCCGAGGCAGCCGGATAGATTACGCTTCTGGCAAGAGGAGGTTTTTGTCGAAGGGAGATCAGGTGACAGAGAGAGTGGGCTTTGTGGGCCTCGGGATTATGGGGATGCCGATGGCGAGGAACCTCATGAAGGCGGGTTACAGCCTTGTAGTCCATAACCGGAGCCGGGGCAAGGTCGGCGACCTGATCGCCGAGGGAGCGGAAGCCGCGAACAGCGCGCGGGAGGCCGCGAAGAGGAGCGACGTAGTCATCACCATGCTCCCCGGCCCTCCGGAGGTCGAGGAGACCGTCACCGGAGAAGATGGCATCCTGGAAGGCGCCAGCGAAGGTTCTCTCATAATCGACATGTCCACCTCGTCGCCGGTCCTGGCGAAGAAGCTGGCGCTCAAGGCCAGAGAGCGGGACGTGGGCATGCTGGACGCTCCGGTCAGCGGCGGAGATGTGGGCGCTATCGAAGGGACGCTCTCGATCATGGCCGGTGGTTCGGAGGAGGACTTCGAGCGTGCCAGGCCCCTCTTCGAGGTCCTGGGGAATATCGTGGTCCACGTGGGTGAGGCCGGGGCCGGTCAGCTCACGAAGGCGGCCAACCAGATCGTGGTGGCCCTAGTCATCGAAGCGGTCTCGGAGGCGCTGGTGCTCGGATCGAAGGGCGGGGTTGCGCCGGAGAAGATCATCGAGGTCCTCTCCGGAGGTCTGGCCGACAACAAGGTCATGGAGGTGAAGCGGGAGAAGTTACTCTCCCACGACTTCGAGCCCGGCGGCAAGGTCGCCTACCACCACAAGGACCTCGGTATAGCGCTCCAGACGGCGAGAGAGTACGGAGTCTCGCTCCCGGTGACGGCCATCGTGGACCAGATGTTCGGCTCCCTGATAGCGAAGGGGCGGGGAGGTTGGGACCATTCGGCCCTCTTGACACTCTTGGAGGAGTGGTCCGGGCTGTATCCTCACCACCGAGAGTAATGAGCCACACACATCGTCGCCCATGTTCATCCGGCCACGAGGTTGGCCGCGACCAGATCCACGTAGACCCGCGCTCCTTCGGGCCTGAGGTGGATGCCGTCCTCCCAGAAAAGCTCGGGACGCGCGACGCTCGCACCGTACCAGTCGACCAGCACGGCGTTCGGATACCTACTCACTCCCTCGGCCAGCACCGCATCGTTGGACTGTTCCCAAGGACGGGGAACCTTGTTGTTGACGACCACTACCCGGCTCACGCCATCGAGCACGCCCATCATCTCGTCGAACTGGGCCGAGGTGAATGTTCCGTTGTTTCCGAGGTGGACGACCACGACATCGCCGAGTTGCCCCGCCGCGCGGCGGACCCGCAGAATCTCGATCGCGGCCGACGCCTGAAGACCGACCTGCGCATCTATGGTACCGAGGTTGGCGATCTCCTGGCGCAGCGCACCAGCGGCGCCCAGCATCACCGAATCTCCGACGGCGGTAACCGGGCTGGCTGGCGAAGGTCGAAGATCAGGCTTGGCGGCCGAATCCTTCTGTCTCTCCATCACTGTGGTCTCGGACCTGCCGACTGGCTTCTCCGCACCAGCCTTTGCCATGCCCGCCTCTACCGTGCTCGCCGTGGCCCCTGTGCCTTCTGTAGCCTTCTTGTCCTCACTCAGAGCCTTGACGCTATTTACCTTGCCAGCGTTCTCGGGTCTGGCATCCGTCACCTCGGTATGTACGGCCTTCATTGAGGATAAGTACGAGGGCGGGACCGGAGGCCGAGCTTGAGCCACGGTGACTCCGAGCACCACGCAGAACGCCAATCCCGTGCCGGCGAGCCCGGCCCACCGACCGATGAGCATCCGGCGACGTCCCCGTCGCGCGCGGCGCAAGTTCTTCCAGGCCTGCCCCAGGGCGCCCCGGCGGATCGGGGTCTCGACGTAGCGGTACGAGAGCTCTGCGAGCGCCACCGTGAGCACCAGCCGCGCGGCCAGCAATGGAACCCCGTCGATCGATACGTCGAGTTGTGGTCGGGTGACCACGAATACCGGCCAGTGCCAGAGGTAGATGCCGTACGAGCGCAGTCCCACCCAGCGCAGAGGCTGACTTCCCAGGATCCACCCGCTCATATAACCGTAGGGCTGCACGATCGCCGCGATCAATACAGCGGTGACGAGACTGACCAGCGCCAGCCCCCCCTGGTACAGGAACGGATCGAACTCACCGAAATTGAGGCAGAAGTAAACGAGCACCGCAAGCGCCGCGAGCCCGAGTACGTCCGGCAGCAGCACCAGGGTCCACCGGCGGCGGGCTCGTCCCGGCGCCAACAAGAAGGCCAGGGCAGCCCCGATGAGGAGTCCCGCCGCACGAGTGTCAGAGCCGTAGTAGATCCGCGAGGGATCTACACCGGGCTGGTAGAGGATCACCATTAGCATCGTGGACGCCACCGCGCCCGCGACAACGGCCAGCAGCACACGCCGCCGGAGGAGCACCATCCCGGCAGTAAACAGTATCGGCCACAACAGATAGAACTGCTCCTCTACCGCGAGCGACCACAGGTGCTTGAGTAGCGACGGACGGCCGACGGCCTCGAAGTACGACTCCTGAGCGAACACCAGGTACCAGTTGGTGACGTACCCGAAGGCCGCCAGGACGTCGCTTCTGAGCCCCGCCACCTCCTCCGGCAAGAACAACACAGTGAAGACGAGCGTGACGATGAGCACCAGGTAGAGCGCCGGCAGCAGCCGGCGGGCACGCCCCAGCCAGAAGGCTTTGAGATCTATGCGTCCTCGCTCCCGGTACTCCGCCAGGAGCAAAGAGGTGATGAGGTAGCCGCTGATCACGAAGAAGACCTCGACACCGAGGAAGCCGCCAGGTATCCAGGACATGCCAGCGTGGTAGAGAAGCACGGCGATGACGGCGAGAGCGCGCAGACCATCAAGGCCCGGCACATAAGGCAACCGTGGACCCTTGTTCTTCGAGAGAGTCCGGGACTCCCATCCCCGAAGAAGGTTGATACACGGCACGGACGACGCGCTGCCGCGCTCGACCCTTACCGGGGGCCTTGCCGAAGGGAACAAGATATTGAACCGGCGCCCCCGCTCCCCGCCACCCCGCGTGGCGCGGTTCAGCGTCCTCGTTCGCACCCTTTTTACACTCCCCTCCCAACTCCCATCCACGCTACGCAAGCGGCGTAAGCGACCAGTGTCTCCCTGAAACTCGTCCGCTTCATCCGCGCCCTCTCGCGGATCCTCATGGAGCGGGTATCCGAACCTTCTTTTGCTTCTTTCAACCAGGGACCACCACATGATAGGCCGCTTATGCCTCCTGTTTCGACACGAATTTGGGCACAACACTACGGGTTGCGTCGGGGCCGCGAAGCCTGACCAAGGATTGTGGTGCCGTCCGTGCCATTGAGCGGACGCTGGGTTTAGGGGCTCTGGACGGACCGGCGTAAGCCGGAGCGTCCTGTGGCCCGCTTGATATAGAAGCGCTCCTTGTTGCCACCGGGAGAGCACAATCCGGTCCCTGCCAGGTTGCCGTTGGCAACCTGGCAGGGGCGACCTAAAGCCGCCTGAGAGGTGGGTGTGCGGGCCTAAGCGGGAGATTGGTAATCGGGGCCGGCTCTCGACTGGATCACGTCCGGGCAAGCGCCCCGCAGCCCAGTATCGCGCTCCTCGGCTCCTCGCGCGGCCGCTCGAACTCGCGGCGGTGCTCGTGGGAGAAGTCAGTCGTTCGGGCGCGACCTAGCTCCAGGAGGTCCTCGTTGAAGGAGTGCTCGTAGCGACCGTCGTTGTTGGCGTCGAGGTAGACGTAGGCGAGGGCGGCGACCAGGACGCGGAGACAGAAGCATGAGGATTGGTGCATCAGACGGGCAGCCCGGCGAGGACCCGCCACCGCGTCGACGGCCACTAACGTCTACCGCGCCCTGGACTTTAGTGGCCCACCGTCCAGGGCCTCCCGTGGCTGTGGTTGTGTCCCTGGGCGCTCTGCCTACCAGCGGGGCGGCGGACCACTTCCGGCTCGCTGGCGCTCTTCTCGGAGCGATCTAGGGCCTTGAAGAGCCCGGTGGGCATTCTCTTCGTGGCCGGCATCGAGTAGACTCGCCGCGCTGCGTCTCCGCATTTCGGGCAAGGCATTGGCTCTGCGGTTGATTCAAAAGACCGTCGCTCTTCGAAGGGTCCACAACTCTCACAGAGAAACTCGTATACGGGCACGTACCTTGCCTCCTGTCCGCAGCACGTACCGGGAACAAGGTAAATCCATCCTCTATATACCTGCTCCCCGTACCTTATTTGACTCGCAGATTTGCCTTCCCTATTATCCAGTATAGCAAGCGTTCTACACGTGAGCGCTACCCCAGGGAAAGGGGGTATGGCAGGGGAGCAACGTCATGAAAGCTGAATAGAGAAATGGTTCCACGCGCTCTTTTTCAGAGCGCTCGCGCGGCGAGGAGGGCCGATGGCCGAGACCTTATTCAAGGCGGACGTGAACAAGCCTATGCAAGACCAGGAAGTGCCCGGGCATAACCGCTGGCACCCGGATATTCCTGCGGCATCCTCGACGGACCCCGGTACGGACTTCCGCATCGAATGCCTGGACTGGACTAACGGACAGGTCAGGAACGATGATTCAGCGGACGACATCCGCGACATAGACCTTACGCCCTGCCACGTGTTGAGTGGTCCAATCCACATCAACGGCGCGGAGCCGGGCGATCTTTTGGTCGTCGACATTCTCGACATGGGACCTCCTCAAGGGCTGGAACATCAGTGGGGCTACACTGGCATCTTCTCCAAACAGAACGGCGGCGGCTTCCTCACGGACGTTTACCCCGAAGCCCACAAGGCGATCTGGGATTTCCGAGGCGTGAACGCGAGCAGCAGGCACATCCCCGACGTGGAGTTCGTCGGCCTGCAGCATCCGGGACTCATCGGTTGCGCCCCCTCGCATGATCTGCTCGCCAAGTGGAACCGGCGAGAGCAGGCACTCATTGACACGGACCCGGACCGGGTTCCACCCTTGGCGCTGCCCCCGCTCGAGCAGAACGCGCTGCTGGGGACGTTGAGCGGCGACGAGTTCAACCGGGCCGCGCGGGAGGCCGCCCGGACCATCCCTCCGCGCGAGCACGGCGGCAACTGCGATATCAAGGACCTCACCATAGGGTCCCGGATCTACTTCCCGGTCTACGTCGAGGGCGCGAAGCTCTCGATGGGAGACCTACACTTCTCGCAGGGCGACGGTGAGATCACCTTCTGCGGAGCCATCGAGATGGCCGGGTATATAGACCTGGGCGTCGAGTTGATCAAAGGCGGCATGGAGAAGTACGCCATGACCCGCAGCATGCATATGCCGATGTTCGAGTTGGGACACCTCCAGCCGCGGTATTCCAGCTTCCTGGTCTTCGAGGGCGTCTCGGTCGAAGACGACGGCGAGCAGCAGCGCTACATGGATCTCACGGTCGCCTACCGGCAGGCCTGCCTGAACGCGATCGAGTATCTCAAGACCTGCGGTTACACCGACGAGCAGGCGTACATCATAATCGGGACGGCTCCGATAGAGGGCCGGGTCGCCGGCGTGGTTGACATACCGAATGCGTGCGTCTCGATCTACCTGCCGACCGAGATCTTTAAGCGTCCCATCGTCCCGCAAGACGTGCCGGTCCGGGGGGCGCGTGAAGCCAGGCTTCCCCACGCTCCGGGCGAGCCGCAAATCAACGCTACTCAAGTCCAGGTTAGAGGAAGTTAGACTCGTCATCTACCTGAGTTGAAGCACGCAGCCAGCCATCAGCGATGACGGAAGCGCACAGTTCCGGCGGGGTGAGATTCGGACGGCTCACCCCGCCGCCGGCGATCTGTTCAGATCACGCACCCAGGAGAACGGTGTGTCTGCCGTAGATTTACGCTATTTCAACAGGGTGTTACGCTATTTCAACAGGGTGTTATCCACAAGCGACACAACGTTGCCGCTTGGCAAGGCCGAGCCGCGTGCCGTGGGTATCATCTTCAGGGGCGTGCGCCCTCTGGATGGTGAGTGTAGATGAATGTTCTGCTCGTCGGCATAGGAGGAGGTCTGGGCGCGGCCGCACGCTATCTGATGGGGCTCTGGATCGTGGCCCGCCTCGGGGCCGATTTCCCCTGGGGAACCTTCTTTGTCAACGTCACGGGCTCATTCGTTATAGGGCTCGTCCTGATCCTGGTCGAAAGAGGCGCGCTCCCGGCCGAGGCGCGGCTATTCGTGGCTGTTGGCATCTGCGGCGGCTATACGACCTTCTCAAGTTTTAGCTACGAGACATTGCAACTACTAAACGGCGGCGATGTCGGCCCCTTTCTCCTGAACGCCTTCGGCCAGCTATTTTTCTGCCTGCTTGCCGTATATCTTGGCGTGGTCTTTGCTCGATTGCTCGGAGGCATCTGATGGAACCCGGTGAGGCGATGAAGTTGACCATCTATATAGGCGATTCCTTCCGCTATGGTCGCAGGAAGCTCTACTATGCCATCGTGGAGATGCTGCACGACGAAGGCATAGCGGGAGCCACAGTGCTGCACGGTATAGAGGGGTACGGCGTTGATAAGCAGATACATACGGCGAGAATTTTGGACCTCTCCAACGATCTGCCCGTAATCATTACAGCCATAGACAGCGCAGAGAAGATCGAGGCTGTAATCCCCAAGCTTGACACGATGATCGACAAGGGCCTGGTAACGACCGAGGAAGTGCGGGTTGTCTTCTCGCGTCCCACGAGCCTTTAGCTTCTGATACACAGAGTGTCCACCAGCACCGAAAGAAAGGAGCACGAGTGAACGAGTACGAAGTGTTCGAGTTGGGAGATGTAGTCTTGCAGGGGGGCGCCACCCTCCGAGCGGCCAAGCTCGCTTACAAGACCTTCGGCTCCCTCAACGAGGACAAGAGCAATGCTATCGTTTACCCGACCTGGTACTCGGGCCGGCACTGGGAGAACGAGTGGCTTATCGGGGAGGGTATGGCGCTCGACCCGAACGAGTACTTCATCATCATTCCGAACATGCTCGGCAACGGCCTCTCGTCTTCGCCCTCCAACACACCACCGCCCTACGATAAAGCACGCTTCCCGAACATCACCGTCTACGACAACGTGGCCGTCCAGCACCAGCTCGTCACCGAGCAGTTCGGCATAGAGAAGCTGGCGCTCGTCACCGGCTGGTCTATGGGCGCGGGACAGACATATCAGTGGGCGGTAAGCTACCCGGAGATGGTCGAGAGGGTACTTCCGTTCTGCGGCTCGGCGAAGACCAGCCTCCACAACATCGTGTTCCTGGAGGGGGTCAAGGCGGCACTCACCGCGGACGCTTCCTGGAAGGAAGGCTGGTACGAGGAGCAGCCGACGAAGGGCCTTCGGGCTATGGCAAGGGTGTACGCCGGGTGGGGTTTCTCCCAGGCATTCTACTGGGATGAGGTGTATAGAGAGATGGGCTACTCCTCCCTGGAAGACTTCCTCGTAGGCTTCTGGGAAGGTTTCTTCCTGGACGACCGCGACGCGAACAACCTGCTGACAATGCTGTGGACGTGGCAGAACGGCGACATAAGCAAGACGCCGGGTTTCGACGGCGACTACGAGAAGGCCCTCGCCTCGATCCAGGCCAAGGCCATAGTCATGCCCGCCGAGAAGGACCTCTACTTCCCGCCGGAGGACGAAGAGTACGCGGTCGAGCGTATGCCGAACGCCGAGCTGCGCGTGATACCGGGAGTATGGGGGCATTTCGCGGGTGGGGGCTTGAACCCCGACGATACGAAGTTCATAGACGATGCCCTGAAGGAGCTGCTCGCCAACTAGGACAGTGGCGCGTGAGACAGGAAGGACCTTCGAAGGAAAGGAGACCTACCATGCCGAGCAACGACGAGTTGTGCCGGATGGAGGCGTTCGAGCTCGCCGGGCGCGTCCGCGCGAAGGAGATTTCGCCGGTAGAGGTGGTGGACGCGGTTCTCGAACGGATGGAGCGCCTGGAGCCCGAGTTGCACGCCTTCTGCACCCCGACCCCGGAGATGGCCCGCGAGGAGGCGCAGGGGCTGGAGCGGGAGATCTCGGCCGGAGGGGACCCCGGTCCTCTGGCAGGCGTTCCGGTCGGCATCAAGGACCTGCACGCCGTGAAGGGCGTTAGGATGGTCCTGGGCTCCCACGCCTACAAAGACTTCGTCCCTGACGAGGACGACGTGTCGGTCGAGCGCCTGAAGGAAGCGGGCGCCATAGTCCTCGGCAAGACCAACGTGCCGGAGTTCGGCTACAGTGGGGTGGGACACAACCCCGTCTTCGAGACGACCACCAATCCCTGGGACACGAGGTTAACGCCGGGAGGATCTAGCGCCGGTTCCGGTGCGGCGGTGGCCTCCGGGATGGGGCCGATCGCCCTGGGCAGCGACGGTGGGGGCTCGGTGCGCATCCCGGCGAGCTTCTGTGGCCTGTTCGGGATGAAGGCCTCGATGGGCCGGGTGCCCCTGTATCCGAGCTGCCGCGACGAGCGCTACCCAGGAGCTTCGGGATGGGAGTCCCTGGAGCATATAGGCCCGATGACCCGCACGGTGCGCGACGGAGCACTCATGCTCTCCGTGATGGCCGGACCAGACGACCGCGACCGGCACTCCCGCCCGAAGGAGCCCGGCTTCGATCCCCTGGAAGCGATAGATGGCGACCTGCCCCAGGGCTTGCGCGTCGCCTACAGCTCCGACTGGGGATACGCGGCCGTGGACCCGGAGGTGCGGCAGGTGGTCGGCGAGGCTGTGAAGGTCTTCGAGAGTGATCTCGGCTGCACCGTCGAAGAGGTCCATCCAGGCTTCGAGGACCCGTACGAAGCTTTCTGGGGCCTCGTCATCATGGAGACCGACCTGGCCGGCATGCGCAGGATGGCCGAGGATCTCGGGGAGAAGATGTCGCCGCACCTCGTCGAGGTCCTGGAGGTTGACTGGAAGGCCGAGGACATAACGAACGCGGTGATGACGCGCAAGGCGGTCTACAACAAGATGTGGCGCTTCATGCGCGACTACGCCCTGCTGCTGACGCCAACGCTCGCGGTGCCGCCGTTCGATACCGGGATACAGGGTCCCGAGGTCATAGAGGGGCGGGAGGTCGAGCCGTTCTACTGGCTCTCTTTCACACTGCCGATTAACATGACCGGCCAGCCGACGGCCCCCGTCCCTGCTGGCTTCACTGAGGGAGGCTTGCCAGTGGGAATGCAGATCGTTGGCCGCCACCTCGACGACGCGCTCGTCCTGAAGGCTTCGGCGGCATTCGAAGCGGCGAAGCCCTGGAAG
>CALMWA010000212.1 GCA_937873125.1 uncultured Actinomycetes bacterium
GTGGGTTGTGGCGAGCATAGACTGAGGTTCCTCCCTCCCGCCGCAACTGGCACCGCGTTCCACATATCGCGTCGCCGCCACCCCCCACACACAACGGAACCAGCCCCGCCCCTCGGTTATGTCTGCTCATAGGTTTGGAGAAGAGCACGTAATGGCTTTCGTAAGGACCGCAAGTATTGATGAGAAACTGCTCTTACAGAACTGTCACCAAACCGGGCAGAGATAATTCAAGATACGGATCGCATAACTCAAGTTATGGAACCGTATGACCTGTTCTTTGCTTGGTGTCTTCCTGCATCAGTTGACTCAGGTATTTTTCAGCATCTCTGGTAGGTGGTCCCTCCAATACTCCCTAGCTTCGTGACCCCACACGGCAAGATCATCCCTCCTGCGCTGCCCTTCCTCCGTTGTATTAGCCAACCCAGATGCCGCAACTAATCCAATGCCCCATATCCGCGCAGCGAATACCTTGATCTCGGGCTGCAAGCTGTATGCCTCCGTGAATTTCTCGATCGCCGCATCCAAACGAGCGATGTCTGGCCTCCCAAGTTCGCTGCCATACTTATGCACGGCCACCAACCTCAAAGCATCTCCCCATAAAGCAAGAACGAACGGCTCTTCCGGATGGTGTTCGGCTAGCTCCGAGAACCACCGATCTATAAACGATTCCAGGTCCACGCCCTCTTCGAGCAAAGCCGCGATCCAGTCTACGAACAAAGGAAGATCCAACGCAGGGAGCCCATGAAGGGCTCGCTCGCCAAACTGCTCCGCTAGTTTCTCCAAGTCCTCAGTAGGCGAGTCGTAATCCTCTTCGAGAAACTGCCGGAAGTCGACTGCCCCTGCGGCCATTTCGAAGGCGTACCTAGCTTCGTAAAAGGTCCTGAACTCACTCCTTGTCCTCATGGGGCCCAGTGGCCAGATTTTGAGGGCATCGAGCATGCGATTCAACGCACCGTGCTTATCTCCGGTGAACCACGTTAGACTAGCCTGTGTGCGGATCATAATTGGAAGCAAAGTCCGTCGCAGATCCTCAATGGCTGGATGAACCTCCGAGCCATGACTTTGCCCTAACTCTTCTAAAGACCTTTCCACGATCCGCCTAGAGTCGGCCGCCATCTGCAAAGCCTCGTTGCGCTTCTCCTCGATGTTGAGAATGTTACAGAAGCTTTGAGCCCACAGGGCGGCTAGCACACGGGCGACGAATGTGAGCTTCACCCTAGTCGGCAGGTCGGCGTCGTCGGCGAAGCGTTTAATGCTATCCAGAGCCATGAGTCCGACCGGGCCGCCATGCAACTGTCGCGGATTGATTAGGATTTCCAGTGTGTCGAGACGTCCGTCTACCCCTAGCGTCCCCCATACAACCCCCAACTGCGACCCTGACCATTCGCCAGTGAGTTCCGAGAAACTACCGAAATCGTGCGTACCCACGAATCCTGGACTAGGACGATGGTCTATCACCCCGATGTGCAGGACATTGTCTGACCCAGCAATTCTTACGCCTAATGTGTTCAGTCTATGTAGAGAAAGTTCTTCTCTCATAATTTCCAAGAAGAGATGTTCAAGGGACCTAGCCGCGCCTCCACTAATGAAATTTCCCTCAGACCCAGAGGGAGAGAAGAACCCGGCGAAGACCACATTCATCTTCGATACCGGGCCCCTTCTATAAATCATCCACTCGTACCGAGCTACTATCACGACGCCTGCAATTAGCACCGCAACTCCCATGCTAGGCCACAGCGGAGTCTCCCATCCAAGGAGTGGCACAATGAACGAGGATGGGATGCCTGCCGAAGAGATTTTCGCTTGGAATGCCCACAACACTGTCGGCACCGCTACAGCTAAGGTTATTAGCAGCAGAAACCATTTGGCTATTATCACATTGTGCCAGGCGAATTCGAGGTAGTTCTTGAGTTTGTCAAAGAGCCAACTGTAGGCGATGTCTCTCATCGCATTGATGACAGAGTAGTCTTTGGGTACGAGCGAAGGTTCACTGACCACCCTCCAGCAAGTTCAGGCAACGCGCCGGACCAAGATCCTACCGGTACAAGGCGCGAGCAGTCTGCACCTCCGATGGGAAACAAGTGTGTAGCGGTGACCCTCGCGTACAGTAGAAGACTCTACCTACTTCAGTTCTTCGTCAAAGGTAACAGCCATGACTTCGTCACTTATGTCGAAGTTCGCGTAGACTTCTTGCACGTCGTCGTTCTCTTCCAGGGCGTCGATGAGGCGCAGGGTCTGCTTCGCGGTTCCGGCGTCAAGGTCGATGCTGTTCTGGGGTTGCATCGTGATCTCCGCCTGCTCGTAAGCGATCCCAGCCTGGTCCAACTGCCCGCGTACCGCCTCGAAGTCCTCCGGCTCCGTTACCACGCGGTAGTCGCTCTCCTGCTCCGCCACATCCTCGGCGCCAGCGTCGAGGGCGGCCTCCATCAACAGGTCCTCATCGGTGCCGTCCTTGGGAACCAGGATGATGCCCTTGCGCTCGAACAGGTAAGCCACCGAGCCGCTCGTCCCGAGCTTGCCGCCGTTCTTGGAGAATATGTAGCGCACGTCCGAGGCCGCCCGGTTGCGGTTGTCGGTCAGTACGTCCACCAGGACCGCAACCCCGCCGGGAGCGTAGCCCTCGTAGGTGATCCTCTCGTAAGTCTCGGCGTCGGCGCCCGAGCCCGTCCCCTTGTCTATGGCGCGCTGGATGTTGTCGTTCGGCATGTTGGCGGCCTTCGCCTTCTGCACGGCCAGGCCCAGCGCCGGGTTCATCTCCGCATCGCCCCCGCCCTCACGCGCCGCGACCGTGATCGCCTTCGAGAGCTTCCCGAAGAGCGCCCCGCGCTTTGCGTCCGCCGCGCCCTTCTTACGCTTGATCGTGGACCACTTGCTATGACCGCTCATAAGCCACATACCTCCCGCAGAAAATACTCGTGAAACCTCACATCGTCCGTCAATTCCGGGTGAAACGCCGTAACCAGGATATTCTCCCCCCGCGCCGCCACGACCCTGTCCTCGATCCTGGACAGCACCTCCACCCCCGGCCCCACGTCCTCGAAGAACGGCGCCCGGATAAACACCCCTGTGAACGGCTCCTCGAACCCCTCCACGTCGATATCCGCCTCGAAAGAGTGCACCTGCCGTCCGAACCCGTTCCGCTCGACCAGCGCGTTCATCAATCCCAGTAGAGGCTGGCGCTCCCCCGTGGTCGCCGAGGCCGCGAGCACCATCCCGGCGCAAGTCCCCCAGACCGGCCCGCCCTTGTAGAAGAAGCTCCGCACACCGTCCAAAAGGCCCGACGAGACCATCATCTTCCCGATGGTCGTGGACTCCCCGCCCGGCACTATAAGCCCCGCCAGCCCCGTCAGATCCTCCAGCGTCCGTACCTCCACCGGCTCGACGCCGAGCTTCTTCAGGATCTCCGCGTGCTCCTTGAAGTCTCCCTGGAGTGCCAGAACCCCGATCCTCGCGGAATCGGCCTCTCCTCGCGCCGCGCCGTTTGTCTCGCCGTTACCAGCCACGGGTGGCGAGCCGCTCTTCTTCCTTCAAATCTCCCATCTCCCGGCCGACCATCGCCTCTCCGAGACCCCGGCTGACGTCCGCGATCACCTTCGCGTCCTTGAAGTGCGTCGTCGCCTTCACGATGGCCTGTCCCCGGCGTGCCGGATCCCCGCTCTTGAATATACCGCTGCCGACGAACACGCCGTCCGCCCCGAGTTGCATCATCAGAGCCGCATCGGCCGGCGTCGCGATCCCCCCGGCGGTGAACAAAACCACCGGCAGCCGGCCGTTCTCCGCCACCCACCGAACCAGTTCGTAAGGCGCCTGCAGGTTTTTCGCCTCTGTCATCAGCTCTTCGTCGTCCAGGACGCCGAGCCTACGGATGCCGCCGACTATCGCCCGCATGTGCCGCACCGCCTCGACGACATTGCCCGTCCCGGCCTCGCCTTTGGACCGGATCATGGCGGCGCCCTCGCCGATCCGCCGCAGAGCCTCGCCCAGGTTCGTGGCTCCACACACGAACGGCACCTCGAAGGCGGCCTTGTCTATGTGATGCGCTTCATCGGCCGGCGTCAGGACCTCGGACTCGTCTATGTAGTCAACTTCCAGGGCTTCGAGGACCTGGGCCTCCACGAAGTGCCCGATGCGGGCCTTCGCCATCACTGGGATAGACACGGCGGCCTGGATCTCGGAGATCATCTCCGGGTCGCTCATCCTGGCAACGCCTCCGTCCGCCCGGATGTCCGCCGGAACCCGCTCCAGGGCCATCACCGCAACGGCCCCCGCCTCCTCGGCGATCCTGGCCTGCTCGGCGTTCACCACGTCCATGATGACGCCGCCCTTGAGCATCTGCGCCATCCCGCTCTTGACCCTGAAAGTTCCAGTGTGCTGTCCGTTCTCGGCCATACTTTTCTCCCATAAGGCTTACTAGAATATGTGAGACGTATCTTACTACCAGCGCCCTCACGCGCCAAACCGCCGCCGACCGATCATCGAAACACTACGAGAGCTTCTTGCGTTCTTTCTGGTACTCCTCAGAGAATTTCTTCAAGAACGCCTGCACTCCGTGGTTCAACGCACGTTTCGCCGCCGGGAATGCGACTGTCGCCTCCCGCCGCGCGAACTCGCCTATCTTCTGAACCATTCGTCCTCTCATCGTTCCCTCCTGAGAAGATCTCCGGCCTCCACGACATCTCTACCCTTTATTCGATCTCGATCCTCTCCCGCCGCACTGTCCCCTGATCCGGCGGCCTCTCCAGCCTGGCGAGCGCTCCAACGCCTCTTAGCGCCTCGAACCCCGCCTTGCGAAAATGCCTGGCAGCCTGCACGCGCCGCTCCCCCGGCACCAACACGTAGGCCACGACACCGAGCAGGTTGCTTCTGCGCTTTCCGCCGTCTTCAGTCATCATGCAACTTCACCACGAGCCGGTCCCCCTCGAAGCTCGCCCCTGCCGCCGACAACCGGGCGAGCGCGTCCGGAAGAAGGATGTTCCGCCGGTAGCCACCAACCTTCACCAGCAGTTCCGCTCCTTTCTTCGAGAGATCCACGCTCTTCTTCTCGACCAACGGCAGGTGGAAGATCACCTCGTACCCTCCACCGTTCTTCACGATATCGTGCGTGGCGCCCTTGAACATCATCTCCAGCGGTTCCACGTCCTCGAATACGTCCTCCGCCAGCGCCCCCAGAGCCTCCAGACCAAACATCTCCCGGTCGAAGAGCCGGGCCGTAAGGATCGGGATCGGCGCGAACGACTCTTCAATGGTCTTCATGTGCCGCTCCTGCGACTCCCGCCAGTGCGAGAAGTACGGGTCCACCACGGACTCTGGCAGCAAACGGTTTACCACCACGGCATCTACACCGTAGTCGTAGAGGTTCAGGTACGTGTACGCACGGCGCGCCTCGGCTATCACCATCTTCTCCGCGTTAGCCACCAGACGCACCGACGCGTTCTCGCGGTTGGTGAGTATCTCCTCGACGCTGGCTATCGCCTCGTAGAACCGCTGCCCAGCGGCGAAGACGCTGTCCTCAGGCAACGGCGGCAGGGAACTCGCCCTCCGCGCGAACGGCCGGACCAGCTTCGCCGCGCGGCGTTGTATCGGGAATATCTTCTCCACGTACCAACTCATGTGATCCGGCAGGCTCAAGAGCTTCAGCGTCTCGCCGGTCGGCGCGGCGTCGAGTACGAGGGCATCGTATTTGCCTTCCTGCTCGTGCCGCCGGACCATGAGGAGCCCGAAGATTTCGTCCATCCCCGGTAACATCGCCAGCTCTTCGGCGGCCAGCGACTCCGCACCCTGCCACTGGAAGAGCGAGGTCATGTAACCCTGGATCTCCGTCCAGCTCTCCTCGATCATGGCCGTGTGGTCCATCTCCTGCGCCCACAGCCCGGTCGCCATCTCCTTCGGATCCGGTCCGATCTCCGTGTCGAACGCATCGGCGAGCGAGTGCGCCGGGTCGGTGCTCATCACCAGCACGTTCATGCCGCCACGCGCGGCCTTTAGGGCCGTCGCTGCCGCCACGCTCGTCTTACCGACGCCGCCTTTCCCAGTGTAGAGGATCGTCCGCAAGCTACTGAAGCGCCGCTGGGTCTGCCACGAACGTCACCGCCATCCCCAGGCCCAATAACGCGATCAGTCCGAAGTACACCAAGCCGACCATGACCCGATGATAAGGCTTAATCTTGTAGTAAGCCTGTCCTTCAGGCGAATTCCGCGTACGCCAGCGTCGCCACAGCTCCATCCCGCCAAGCAGTCCTATAAAGATCAAGATAGGGTTCGGCTGCACGAACAGCAGCGCCACTATCCCTACTATACCGACAAACCAGAATGCCGGAGACAGCGCCCCCACCGCACGGCCTCCGTCGAGCGGCAGCATCGGCAGCAAGTTGAACAGATTGATGAAGAACCCGACATACGCTAATCCGAGAAACAGCGGTTCCTGCGTGAGCGCATAGATCCCGAGCGCGCCGAGCGCCCCGAGGGTTCCTAGTATCGGCCCGGCGAGCCCAACCCTGGCCTCCGCTAGCGCGTCCTTCGGCATCTCCTTCATAGCCACGAACGCACCGAGAAACGGGATAAACATTGGCGCCGACGCCTCTATACCTTCTCTCTTGAGCTGCAACACGTGGCCCATCTCGTGAACCCAGATCAAGACAACGAACCCGATCGCGAACCAGATTGGAAACAGTAACGCATACGCCCCGACGCTCACGATCATAGTTAGCGCAGTCCCCAAGAACTTCACCTTGAGGAGCACCAGAGCGAAACCCTTAAATTTGGCAAGTAAGAATCCGATAGCCGCCAGCGGCGCCAGAAACTTCTTGACGAGGTTCCACAGTCCACCCTCGGGTCTTATAGGCTCGTAGCGCGGCTCGGCCGGTCGGCCTTCAAGGTCGCTGCGAAAGATTGGTTCTTGCGACTGGTCTCCGCTCGGAGAAGAGTATCTTTCCATAAGCGGATTATACCGCCCGCGAGCGTTAGGCCGGCGGACGGCGCTCCCGCTCGAACGTCTGCTGCGCCTCGACTGTCCGGATCGCCTCCGGCACGGCCTCTAACCGCCCCTTGGGGATCTCGTCCCCGGTATCGTCACACACCCCATACGAGCCCTCTTCTATCTTCTCTAGCGCCCGCTCCACGTCCTCCAGACGACGCCCCACCTGACCCTCGATAGTCGCATCCATCTCGCGACTGAACATCGACTGGCCGAGATCCCCGGAGTCATGCTCCGTAAAGTCTCCTTCGTCCTCGGCCCGGTCCTGCTGGTCCTCGTCGAGGCCCTCCCGTATCCGTTCCAGCTCGGCTTTGATCTCCAGCAGCCGCCGCTTCTGATCTTCGATAAAGCTCTTGTCCAGGTTTTGATCAGCCATGTCTTCCCCTCTCGATCTTGTAAGTCATGTTCGGACGATGCACCCGAGTATCTTATCCGACTATCGAAGAATCTTCGCAAGGACCACAGTACCGTCGGAGCGCGGCGCTCATCCCACGCGATCAACGACCCGTTGCTCGTAGACCCGCCGCCTCTCAATGTTCGCTTCAAGGCGCCTCTCACGTCCCGGACAATCGGAAGCGTAGATTCTCTCGACAGGCACGCACGTCTTCCGCGGCAAAGGGCGCTCTTCCGGCATGCTACGCTCAAAATCGGAGTCCAGATCACAGTATCTTCCGCAAACCTCGCAAGGCGGCCAGTCCGGTCCGGAACCCAGCAATTCAGCAACGAATCCACCGAGCCTTTGTGCCAGGTCCACGCCGCGAACTATATACCGGCGCCGAATAAAGAAAACGATCAGCTACACGTAAACGCTAAAAAGGCAGAAAAAATGGGCGACGACCTACTCTCCCACGGGGAGACCCCGCAGTACCATCGGCGCTGGCGAGCTTAACTACTCTGTTCGGAAAGGGAAGAGGTGTATCCTCGCCGCCATCGTCACCCTTAATAAAATACGTATTCGGTTGTAAAGCCCACGTTAAGTAGCACCTGAGCTTTGAAAACCGTATAGCGCGAACCGTAAAAAGACCATTAAGCCCTCGACTTATTAGTACCACTCGGCTGCATACATCGCTGCACTTACACCTGTGGCCTATCAACCTGGTGGTCTACCAGGAGTCTTACTCCCTCATGGGGATGGGAGATCTTATCTCGAGGCGAGCTTCCCGCTTAGATGCTTTCAGCGGTTATCCCTTCCGAACATAGCTACCCGGCGGTGCCATTGGCATGACAACCGGTACACCAGAGGTTCGTCCACTCCGGTCCTCTCGTACTAGGAGTCGCTCCTCTCAAATCTCCAACGCCCACGGAAGATAGGGACCGAACTGTCTCACGACGTTCTGAACCCAGCTCGCGTACCGCTTTAATGGGCGAACAGCCCAACCCTTGGGACCTACTCCAGCCCCAGGATGCGACGAGCCGACATCGAGGTGCCAAACAGCCGCGTCGATGTGAACTCTTGGCGGCTATAAGCCTGTTATCCCCGGAGTACCTTTTATCCGTTGAGCGACGGCACTTCCACTCGTTACCGCCGGATCACTAACCCCGACTTTCGTCCCTGCTCGAGATGTCTCTCTCGCAGTCAAGCTCCCTTATGCGTTTACACTCTACGCACGATTTCCGACCGTGCTGAGGGAACCTTTGGGCGCCTCCGTTACTTTTTGGGAGGCGACCGCCCCAGTCAAACTACCCGCCTGACACTGTTTCCTACCCGGATCACGGCGTAGGGTTAGAACACCAACACACTTAGGGAGGTATCTCAACGGCGGCTCCACCGAAGCTAGCGCCCCGGTTTCATAGCCTCCCTCCTATGCTGCACAAAGTGGGTCAGCATCCAATGCCAGGTTATAGTAAAGGTTCACGGGGTCTTTCCGTCTTTCCGCGGGTACTCGGCATCTTCACCGAGACTACAATTTCACCGAGTCTATGGTCGAGACAGCGCCCAGATCGTTACGCCTTTCGTGCAGGTCGGAACTTACCCGACAAGGAATTTCGCTACCTTAGGACCGTTATAGTTACGGCCGCCATTGACCAGCGCTTCAGTCGCCAGCTTCGCCAGCCCCGAAGGGAAGGCTAACCGGCTTCCTTAACGTTCTGGCATTGGGCAGGCGTCAGCCCCTATACATCGTCTTTTCGACTTAGCAGAGACCTGTGTTTTTGGTAAACAGTCGCCTGGGCCTATTCTCTGCGGCTCCGAACAGCTTTGTAGAGCAAGTCTACTGACCGTCCAGAGCTCCCCTTCTCCCGAAGTTACGGGGACAATTTGCCGAGTTCCTTAACCATAGTTCTCTCGATCGCCTTAGTGTTCTCCACTCGCCTACCTGTGTTGGTTTTGGTACGGGCGCGCACATGACTCGCTTAGAAGCTTTTCCTGGAAGTATGGGGTGGGCCACTACGCCCTAAATGGGCTCGGCTCGACCCTCAGCTTTCGCGGGGCCCGGATTTTCCTAGTCCCCAGCCTACGGCAAAGCCCGTGGTCTACCAGCGCCACGGTTGGCTTACCCTTCTCCGTCCCTCCATCGCTCAAACGCCATGTTCGCGGTGCAGGAATATCAACCTGCTGTCCATCGCCTACGACTTTCGTCCTCGGCTTAGGCCCCGACTGACCCTGGGAAGATTAGCTTTACCCAGGAACCCTTAGGCTTTCGGCGGACAGGTTTCTCGCCTGTCTCTCGTTACTCATGCCAGCATTCTCTCTCCTGATCCGTCCACGCCGGCTTACGCCGCCGCTTCGCTCGTTACAGGATGCTCCCCTACCACTCCAGTTAGACTGAAGTCCGTGGCTTCGGTAAACGACTTTTAGGCCCGAACATTTTCGGCGCAACACCACTTGACCAGTGAGCTATTACGCACTCTTTAAATGATGGCTGCTTCTAAGCCAACATCCTGGTTGTCAATGCAGCGCCACATCCTTTAAACCACTTAGCCGTTATTTAGGGACCTTAGCCGACGGTCTGGGTTGTTTCCCTTTCGGAAATGAAGTTTATCCCCCACTCCCTGACTCCAGCGCTCTTACGTCTACGGTCTTCGGAGTTTGTCTGAGGTTGGTAACCTTGTGGGGCCCCGCGCCCAAACAGTGCTCTACACCCGCGACGAAACGCGCCAGGCTATACCTAAATATATTTCGGGGAGAACCAGATATCGCCGGGTTTGATTAGCCTTTCACTCCTATCCACAGCTCATCCGCTCGGTTTTCAACCCAAGTCGGTTCGGCCCTCCACGAGGTCTTACCCCCGCTTCAGCCTGGCCATGGATAGCTCACCCGGTTTCGGGTCTGCGGCATCTGACTGTACGCCCTATTCAGACTCGCTTTCGCTTCGGCTCGCACATTGCTTAACCTCGCCAGACACCAGCAACTCGCTGGCCCGTTATGCAAAAAGTACGCCGTCACAAATCTTAAAGATCTGCTCCGACCGCTTGTAAGCGTATGGTTTCAGGTACTATTTCACTCCCCTTGCGGGGTACTTTTCACCTTTCCCTCACGGTACTGGTTCACTATCGGTCACCGTTAGTATTTAGCCTTACGGGGTGGTCCCCGTGGATTCAATCCGGGTTTCACGTGTCCGGATTTACTCAGGTGCCAACGGAGGAGTCGCTCGAATGTCGCCTACGGGCCTATAACCCTCTATGGACGGTCTTTCCAGACTGTTCGGCTACCCGCGCGTTTTGTAACTCCTCGGCCGCTCTGCGGAGCAACCATGTTGGTCCTACAACCCCCAATACGCAACGCCCGCAGGCTTTCACGCATCAGGTTTGGGCTATCTCCCCTTTCGCTCGCCACTACTCAGGGAATCGAGACTTTCTTTATTTTCCTCTGGGTACTCAGATGTGTCATTTCCCCAGGTTCCCTCCTCGCATCCTATGTGTTCAGATGCGGGTGACGGGTCATTACACCCGCCGGGTTTCCCCATTCGGAAATCCGTGCTTCATAGTACGCTTGCAACTCCACACGGCTTATCGCAGCTTGCCACGTCCTTCATCGGCTTTCGGTGCCAAGGCATTCACCATACGCCCTTATTATCTTAATGGTACATTGGATCGCGCTATACAGTTTTCAAAGATCAGACACCTTCGCTCTCGCGGGTGCAGCTTCACTCCAGAGCCCAAAGGCCCTGAAAACTGAATAGTAGCTACTCGACTCAATATAAACCCGTACTCACTACACCAAATCTGGTCGAAATATCCTAGAGCGGTACACCGACCCGGCGAGTTTGAAACTCAAGCCGGTTAATGCCGGGTCCGATCGGTCGCGTGTTGCCACGCTAACTTGGTCCCTAGAAAGGAGGTGATCCAGCCGCACCTTCAGGTACGGCTACCTTGTTACGACTTCACCCCAGTCGCAGATCCTACCTTCGCAAGCCGCCTCCGGAGACCGGTTGGCTGCGCCTACTTCGGGTATTACCTACTCCCGTGGTGTGACGGGCGGTGTGTACAAGGCCCGGGAACGTATTCACCGCGGCATGCTGATCCGCGATTACTAGCAACTCCGCCTTCACGCAGTCGAGTTGCAGACTGCGATCCGAACTTAGACGTACTTTGATGGGATTCGCTCCACCTCGCGGTCTTGCAACCCTTTGTATACGCCATTGTAGCACGTTTCTAGCCCTGGACGTAAGAGCCATGATGACTTGACGTCATCCCCACCTTCCTCCGGTTTGTCACCGGCAGTCTGGTGTGAGTCCTCAACTTAATGT
>CALMWA010000213.1 GCA_937873125.1 uncultured Actinomycetes bacterium
TGATAAAAGTTTGCCGTTATTCCACGCTTGCGGCGCGGCGGTAGCGTTCGGCGCGGGCCACGAAACTGGGGAGCTTGCGGTCGGCGGAGCGTTGGGCGCCGCGGGGCAGCGTACCGCTGCGGGCGAGTGCTATATAGGATTCGGTGACGCGGAGGGCTTCCGCGGGTTTGCGGCGTCGTTCGTAGAGGCTAGCGAGGGCTTCGTAAGGATGGCTGCCGACGAAGTTCTCGGCCACGCTCTTTTCGTATAGTTGGATCGCCGCTTCCGTATCGCCATGCTCGGTGGCGCGTATCGCCGCCTCGTGACGCTCCATCGCCGCCTCGTAGCCGTGAAGGGGGTCCTGGTCGGTGCCGATCTTCGCCCGCTCCTCGGGGTCCAGCCTCAGGACAGACTTTTCTTCTGCCGTCGGACTCTCCCGCCGTCCGAATATTCCGCGAAGCCTCTCGAACACGACCGTCTCCCTTGCTGATTCGCACCACGCCCACAAGCCGGATTATATTGCCAATAGGAGTACGCCGGCACCGTCGGCCATGATTTAATCTGCGCGTTTCACAGCCCACGTAGATCGGAACAGGAGATCCATGTCTTACGAGTTCGCCCGGTACCTGAAGATCCGTACGGCCCACGGCGCTACCTGGTCCCCCGACGGACGCCGCGTCGCCTTCCTGACGGACATAACGGGCGTCCCGCAGGTGTGGGAAGTCGCCGCCAGCGGTCCCAATACCGGCGGCTGGCCCGAGCAACTCACCTTCCACGAGGAGCGCGTCTCCGGCGTCGAGTACTCTCCGGTCCAAGACCGCATCCTCTTCAGCATGGACGCGGGCGGTAACGAGCGGACACAGCTCTTCCTACTCACGGACGGAGAGGAGCGAGACCTCACGCGAGCCTCCGACGCCATCCACTACTTCGGCGGGTTCTCGCCGGACGGCGGGCGCATAGCCTACACCGCCACCCGCCGCAACGGCACGGACTTCGACGTGTTCGTGCAGGATCCCCCGGACGGCGAACCGGAGACCGTGTGGGAGGTCTCCGGCTACCACACCGTCGCCGACTGGAGCCCCGACGGTTCCTTCCTCATCGCCTCGCGCCACCACTCCAACCTCGACAATGACCTCTACCGGCTCGACCTCGAAAGCGGTGAGGCCGTTCTGCTCACCGCGCACGAGGGAGACGCCCGGTTTCAGTCCGTGCACGTAACGCCGGACGCGGCTTCGGCGTATCTCGCCACGGACGCCGGCGGGGACGCGCTGCGTCTGGCGCGCCTGGATCTCTCCTCGCTCGACTTCACTTATCTCACCCCCGACGACTGGGACGTGGAAGAGGTGAAGCTCTCCAAAGACGGCCGTTACCTCGTGGCGAGCCGTAACGTGGATGGTTACACCGAGATCCGGCTCTTCAACGGCCGGGGCAGCCGCATGCCCGGCCCGCAGCTACCCGAGGGCATCCTCGGCGGCTTCGAGTTCTCCCCGGACTCGAAGCGTCTCGCGTTCACCCTCACCGCCCCCGACCGCAACCCGGACGTCTGGCTCCTGGACCTCCCGGACGGCGAGCCTCGTCGTCTCACCCGCTCCTCGACGGCTGGCATCCCACCGCGAACCTTCTGGCGGCCCAGGCTCGTACGCTACCCAACGTTCGACGGACGCGAAATACCGGCCCTCCTACACGAACCGGACACCGGGACCACTCCCGGCGGGGCTCCCGTGATCGTAAACGTGCATGGCGGCCCGGAGGGCCAGTCGCGGCCCGGCTTCGCCCCCGTTACCCAGTATCTCCTGAATCGGGGCTATGCCGTCTTCTCTCCCAACGTCCGCGGCTCCACTGGCTACGGCAAGGAGTACACGCACCTCGACGATGTGGAACTGCGGATGGATTCGGTCAGGGATCTCGCGCACGCCGCACACTGGCTGCGAGAACGCGGCCACGAGCGTGTCGCCGTCATGGGTGGCTCCTACGGCGGCTTCATGGTCCTCGCCGCCCTCACCGAGTACCCGGATCTCTGGAGCGCCGGGGTGGACATCGTCGGCATCGCCAACTTCGTGACGTTCCTCGAGAACACCGGCTCCTACAGGCGAGCACTCCGTGAGCCCGAGTACGGCTCGCTGGAGAAGAACCGCGAGTTCCTGGAGTCCATTAGCCCCATCCACAAGGCCGAGAAGATAACAGCACCCTTGATGGTCATTCACGGCAAGAACGACCCACGGGTGCCGGTCGGGGAAGCCGAACAGATCGTGGAGCGCGTAAGAGCAAACGGCGGCGCGGTCGAGTACCTGCTCTACGAGGACGAGGGCCACGGTCTCGCCAAGCTCAAGAACCGCCTCGACGCCTACCCCCGCATAGCCGCTTTCCTGAATGAACATTTGGGCGACGGCTAGGCACAAGGCTAGGCACAACCTTCACCGCGCTGGTTGTGGATTCGCCGTCTTCGCTTTCGCCGATTCTGGAAGCAGTTCGACACTCGGAGTCCGTTTAACTAACAGTTTACGTAGGGGTTACGGCCTTACAACAATAGTCGACGCGGCCGTTGTTATCCTGGTGCCGTTCCGATGCAAGGCAAACCAGAGGAGGAGCGAAGTGTCGATGGACGGAGCACGCAACAACCTTGAGGAGTTGAGAACCACGGGCGTCACCCGCCGGCGCTTCCTGATGGTGACGGGTAGCCTGGCGGGCCTCGCCGCGCTGGGACAATTCCCGATCGACAAGGCCGATGCCCGACGGGGACGAGGCAGACGGCGCCAGTGGATCGCGGGCGACCACCACGTGCATAGTGAGTACAGCGCGAGCTACGACAACTCCACCAACCCGCCAACCCCCATCGTCGGTGGCGACGGCCGCTACCCGATATCCCTCAACGCCGAGAAGGCCCGGTCGTACGGCCTGGCGTGGATGGTCTCCACGGACCACGGCGGTCCCAACCACTCCAAGCTGAATCGGGATCAGGCGTATCCTAGCCTCTTGGAGTCCCGCAGGGCCGTGCCGGACGTACTCCAGTTCTACGGTATGGAGTTCGACACGCCGGCCGCCGACCACAGCAGCCTCATCATCCCGAAGGTCAGGAACGAGCGGGATCTGCTGTACGAGATCGAGCGCCGGTACTCCAAGCGCGACGCTTTCCCGACCGACCCGAGCCGCGACACCGAGCAGAAGATGATCGAGGCGCTGAACTACATGAAGCAACTCGATATGCCGCCGGTCCTCTTCGCCAACCATCCCTCCCGCTCGGCCACGGGCCTCGGGGTCTACGGTCAGGACACGCCGCAGGAATTCCGCAACTGGAACGACACCGCGCCGAACGTATCGGTCGGCATGGAGGGCGCGCCCGGCCACCAGGCCGCGGCAATAAATCCGGACGGCTTGCTCGACCCAACCGGCGCCCGCGGTGGGTACGGGCGCTACCCGACCATGGGCGGCTTCGACCAGATGACGGCGCGGCTCGGCGGGCTGTGGGACTCGCTGCTCGGCGAGAGGCGACGCTGGTGGATTACGTCGACCTCCGACTCGCACGTCAACTACCGCGACGGCGGCGCGGACTTCTGGCCGGGCGAGTACTCCAAGACCTACGTCAGCGCCGCCAGGGACTACGCGGATGTGCTGGACGGCGTGCGGAACGGCCGCATGTTCGTGACCACCGGCGACCTGATAAACGTGCTGGACGTCACCGCGAGCTTCGCGGGGCGCGGGCATGAGAGCGACAAGGACCGCAGCGGCAACTCGGCGTCCATAGGCGAGACGCTCAAGCTCCCCCGCGGCCGGCGCGACGTGGAGGTCGAGATCTCCTTCTCCAGCCCGCGCGAGGCCAACCCGAACGGCGACCGCCCCAAGGTCAATCGGGTAGACTTGATCGCCGGCGAGATCACCGGCCCCGTCGCCAACCGCTCCCAGGACACCAACCCGACGACCCGGGTGGTCGAGCGGTTCGAGCGCAGCGACTGGAAGCGCAAGGGCGACCGCATGGTCATCCGCTACACCCTGCGAAACGTCCAGGAGGACAGCTACATCCGGGTGCGCGGCACCAACACGAACGAGCTGGAGCCGCAGCCCGACCCGCGGGGCGAGGATCCCTGGAGCGACCTCTGGTTCTACTCGAACCCAGTCTTCCTCTCCGTGAGGTAACCGGTTCCCCGGCTGCGCGGCATCGGGCGCGTCTCAAAGCAAGCGGAGACTTCCCGGACACATCCGGGAAGCCTCCCGTCGGCGGATGGCGGATAGAAGCTTCAGGGCACATGCCAGGGAGAGCAAATCGGACCCGGAAGACGTGGCGTAACTAAAGCGAGTCTTCGTCGTGGAGATCGCGAGTCGTACCTCGCGCAGTAGCACGACCACCGGAGGATGTTACGGGTGTCGCCAAGGGACAAGCCCGGGAAAGTCAGGTAAGGAGGAACGAATGGGTACTATAGACGGCTGGCTCGAAGGCCTCATGCAAGGTCCGGCGGGACTCGGGGTCATACTATTCGTGAGCCTGGCGCTGGGCCTGCGGCACGCGAGCGATCCCGACCACCTGGCCGCGGTTACCTCCCTGATCCTCTCCGAGGAGGAGCGCCCGGTACGGAAGGCCGGCCTCATGGGACTGCTGTGGGGCATGGGGCACGGCAGCACCCTGGTGCTCCTGGGACTTCCGCTAGTGCTCTTCAATCGCTACCTGCCCGAGGCAGTAGCGCGGATGGCCGAATTCGCCATCGGGATCATCATCATACTGCTGGCCGTGAGGCTCCTGCTGCGCTGGCGGCGCGGACTCTTTCACGTCCACGCCCACACTCACGACAGAGAGCCTCACCGCCACCTCCACTCTCATGCGAGCGACCCATCGCACGAGCACGTCCACGCGGCACCCCTACGCGCGCCGCTCTCATCCTACGGTGTGGGAGTGATACACGGCATCGGGGGCAGCGCGGGTCTCACGCTGCTCCTGCTCTCGGCGATCTCCAATAAAGCCGAGGCGACGGTAGCCCTCCTGCTCTTCGCCGCCGGCACGGCGGTCTCGATGGCGCTGCTCTCGACCGCCTTCGGAATCGCCATAGCCGGCGGGCCGGTTGCGCGCAACTTCGAGCGGATCGCGCCGGGTCTGGCGGTCTCGAGCATGGCGTTTGGCGCATGGTACGCACTCGGTGCTCTGGGGCTCGCGGCGTACCCCTTCTAGCGCGGGAGCGACAACTCGGCCGTCCGCGGTATCTTCCACTCGATCGCGTACTTCGGCATTTTCCGGGAGGCACCGGCCTCATCCACCGTCCCCGAATTCAATCCTCCGCATGGTGGGCCGTGAATCGAGATTGTTCCATTTTTTACTCAAAGTTTACTTCTTTGTAACCTACGCTTCCGTCCGAATGAATAAGCTGTTCCGCGGTTACCAGCATCATCGGGAGGTATGAGTGAGGATCTCAAGACGCGAATTTCTAGCGGGCGCGGTGTCCTTAATGGCACTCTCAGCCGTGCCGGCGGTGGCCCTGGCACAGGGGCGCCGTCCGCAGTACGTGATCCTGGTGGACTGGGACGGCTTAGACCCCGACTACCTGAGCCGCGTTCCCACCCCGAACCTCGATTCTCTGGCAAGCCGGGGCAGCCTCTCGACCATAAGCGGCACGTACCACACCATCTCCAACCCCTCCCGCGCCTCCATGAGCACCGGCGCCTACCCGGAGACCCACGACAACGCAGCCTACATATACGACCCGGCCACGAACCGGGCTCAGGGTCAGAGCCGCTTCCTGGCCGCCGAGACCATCGCCCAGGTTCTGGCCGCCGAGGGCAAGACCCTGGCCTCCGTGCAGTGGTACATGGTCCAGAACTACGGCGCGACCTACGGTGATCCCGAGCACCTCTACGTGCAGCCCGGCGGCAAGTTCGAGAAGCGGGTGGACGCGGCCATCGAGATCCTCAACCAACGTCCCGTTGATTCCGGCGGGAAGATGGTAACGGTGCCCAAAATCCCGGACTTCCTCGCGGTCTACAGCTCAGACCTCGACGGCGCGGGCCACGAGAACGGCGCCGAGAGTCCGGTCGTGGATGCCACACTCGCCGAGTCGGACCGGCAGCTAGGGCGACTCGTGCAGGCGACCAAGGACGTCGGCATCTACGGCGAGGTGGCCTGGCTCCTCACCTCGGATCACGGGATGACGAGCTGGAACAAGACTCTGATCCCGCAGGTGCTCACAACCGTCACCGCCGCCGGGTACATCCCGGAGATCGTAACGCCGGGCCGCTCGCCCAGGCCGGAGACTGAGGTCATCATCGTCCCGAACGGCGTCCGTATCGGCGACTTCACGCTGCGTGGCGACGCGGCGACGCCAGAGGTGAGAGAGAAGATAAAGGCAGCGCTGGAGGGGATGGCGGAGATCGAGCGGGTGTTGGACGAGCCGGATCTCGATGCGCTGCAAGCCAGCGAGAAGCTCGGCGACCTGGTGGCGGAGGCGAGGCCGCCGTGGGGCTTCGCGCTCTCCGAGCCTGATGCCGGAGAGTTTCGTGGCTCGCACAGCAGCCTCTCGGAGATAGAGCTGCCCCTTCTGCTCGCCGGCGCGGGCATCCATCGAGACGTGCCGCCGCAGGATGCCGGCCTCGTGGACGTCGCCCCCACCATCGCGTATTTGCTGGGCGTGCGCCCACCGGCCCAGGCCCAGGGCCGCGCCCTCACGGAGTCGCTCGGCGCGCCGGGACCACGAGGCTAGAGCCTCATGAATCTAGGGAGCAGAAGATGATCCAGCCCCGCCAAATGGCCGTCACCAATCTCCAGCGAGTCCTGATCACACTACTCGCTACCGTCCTGGCGATCTGCGCGCTAACGCTCGCGGGCACCGGGCTCGCCACCGCCGCCCCTCCACGTTCCGACACGCCAACCTGTGCGACAGGCGTGGGCTTCCTCGGCTTCTCCGACGCGCTGAACAAGCGGACCTACGAAGGCACGAGCGTCGGTGGCCTCTCGGCCATGACCTACGATCAGCGGCGGGGTGTCTACTACAGCCTCGTGGACAATGGCCCGGCCGCCACCTCGGAGGCCCGGTTCTACACGCTGCGGCTACCGACGAAAGGCGGAACGCTCGGCGAACCGGAGATCCTGGACGTGACGACGCTCAAAGACGGGAGCGGGCAGCCGTTCACGGCCTCCAACTTCGACGGCGAGGGCATTACGCTCACGCGCCGGGGAGACCTGCTCGTCTCCTCCGAGACCGAGCCTTCTATCCGGCGCTTCTCCCGCGACGGCGTACTGCTGGAAGAGTTTCCGGTGCCACAGAAGTTCAAGGTTGCGCCAGCAGGTGAAGGCCAGCGCAACCAGACCTTCGAAAGCCTCTCGTTGAGTCCGAACGGGCGCAGCCTGTTCACCGCGAACGAAGGCTACCTCCTCGCGGACGGGGAGACCGCCGACGGTAGCGACCGCATCCGCATCCTGCACTACGAGGATCGCGGCCGGGACGGCTTCGTGCCGGCCGAAGAATTCTTCTACCTCGCGGACCCAGGTCTGGGCGTCGTGGAGATCGTGGCTCTCTCGGAGGACGAGCTGCTGATCCTGGAGCGCGGCTTCCAGTCCGGGGTGGGCAACACCGTGCGTGTCTACAAGGTCTCCCTCGACGGCGCACAGGACGTCTCCGCCGAGCCGAGTCTCGCGCAGCCGGGCCTGGAGCCGGTCGAGAAGGAGTTGCTGGTAGACCTCGCCGACTGCCCGCCGAGCGGCGCTACGATGCCCGGCACGCAGACTAACCCACTTCTGGACAACTACGAGAGCCTGGTGCTTGGGCCACGGCTGCGGGGTGGAGAAAGGACACTCCTGCTCCAGAGCGATGACAACTTCAGCGCCGGTCAGGTTACGCGGGTGGTTGCGCTGAGCGTGGAGAACAAACGGCTTCGATGAGGTTGCCGCAGGTAGATCTTGTAACGGAACATCCCGACAACGAACGGAGGTAGTTTTGAACCAAGTAACGTCTACGAAGCTCTCGATCCCGGTGGCGCTCGCTCTCGTGGCGGCTCTGGCGGCGATCTTGCTGGTCTCGGTCTCGCCGGCTTCAGCAAAGAAAAAGGCGTTGTCGCAAGACGCGCCGGTGCTCAACATCGGTCATAGAGGTGCCTCCGGGTACGCGCCGGAGCACACCCTCCCGGCCTACGACCTGGCCCTGAAGATGGGCGCCGACTACATTGAGCAAGACCTTCAATTGACGAAGGACGGCGTGCTCGTGGCGCTGCACGACGAGACTCTTGACCGCACCGCCCGCCCGACCGCCGAGTCCGCGCCGGGCGACTGTACCGGCCTCGTGCGCGAGAAGACGCTCGCCCAGATAAAGACCTGCGACGTGGGAACCTGGTTCAACGAGACGTATCCGCAGTACGCGCAACCTGAGTATATAGGGCTCAGAATCCCCACGCTCGAAGAAGTCTTCCAGCGCTACGGTAAGAGCGTCAACTACTACATCGAGACCAAGAGCCCCGAATCCGCGCCCGGCATGGAAGAGGAGTTGCTCAGGCTCATGGACGAGTACGGGTTGACGGAGCGGGCGGAGGAGAAGTGGCAGGTCCTGATCCAGTCTTTCTCCCCGGCTAGCCTGCAGAAGATCCACGCGCTGAATCCTTCGCTGCCCCTGATCCAACTCTTCTCCGGCGCCGAAACCAGCCAGTCCATCCAGGCCCGCCTCGACGCGACCCGGACCTACGCCGTCGGCATCGGCCCCTCGAAGAATGACGTGGACGCCGCGCTGGTCGAGGCCGCCCACGCCCGCTGCCTGGACATCCACCCCTATACCGTCAACGAGACGCCGGAGATGCAGAAGCTCGTCGCCCTAGGCGTGGACGGTATGTTCACCAACTTCCCCGACCGCCTCGAAACCGTGCTCGGCAAGGACGCCGAGAACGGCAGGAAGCGGGCCGCCGTGCTCGCCGCCCAGGCGTCCGAGTCCTGCCGTGCCGGGCTCTAGGAGGGTTTGATGAGAGCGAAGATACTGATCCTGGCCGCGCTCCTCGCCGCGCTCGCGGCGCAGCCGGTCCTGGCCGAGCCGCGAGAGAAAGCGTCGAACGAGCCGGCGACGACGCTTGAAGGGCGGGCGATCTACCCGGCCGAGACGCGTGGCAACGGCAGTCTGCCCGCCCCCGACCCGTTCCCCGACCAGCCGGTGGGCGGCTACTCCGCCCTACTCGACGCGAAGGGCAAGGACAACTACATAGCAATGCCGGACAACGGCTACGGCTCAAAGGCCAACTCCTCCGACTTCATCCTGCGCGTGGACCGCGTGCGGGTAGACTACGAGACCGCGAAAGGCGGCAGCGGCGAGGTCGAAGTCCTCGACTCCGTCTACCTGCGCGACCCGGACAAAAAGATACCGTTCCCCATCGTGGACGAGAACGGGAGCGGCCAGCGCCTCCTCACCGGCTCGGACTTCGATCCCGAGTCCATGCGCATCGCCCGCGACGGCACCTGGTGGTTCGGCGACGAGTTCGGTCCGTTCCTGCTGCACACCGACGCCACGGGCAAGGTTCTCGAAGCCCCGATACCGCTCCCCGGCGTGAAGGCCCCCGAAGACCCGACGCGCCCGGAGCAGCCGGTGAACCTGCGCTCGAGCTCTGGCTTCGAGGGCATGGCGATCTCCAAGAACGGCCAGTATCTCTACCCGAGTCTGGAGCGGGCGCTCAACGGCGACGACATCCGCCGACACTACATCTACGAGTTCGACATAAGGGCCGGCGAGTACACCGGCGAGCGCTGGGAATACCGCGCCGACCTTCCCGTCCCACCCGAGCAGGAACACGTCATCGGCGATATGACGGCCCTGGACCGGCACCGGCTGCTCGTTATCGAGCGCGACTTCCTGCAGGGTGAGCGGGCCCAGTTCGAGAAGATCTTCGTCGTGGACCTGCGAAAGACCGATTCCGAGGGCTTCCTCGTCAAGCGTGAGGTCGTGGATCTCTTGAACATCCGTGACCCCGACCTGATCTCGCTTCCAGGCAGGCCCGGCGACTACGGCCTCGGCGACCCGTTCGAGTTCCCCTACGTCACCACCGAAAGCGTCCTTCCGCTCGGCGGCAAACGCCTCGCCATCGTCAACGACAATAACTTCGGCTCCGTCGGCGGGCGCAACCCGAGCCTCCCGGACTACACAGACTTCATCGTCGTGAAGGCGAACGACCTCCGCTAGAGCCGTCACGCTTAACACGCGACAACGCCTCGGGGCGGAGCCGACAACGCTCCGCCCCGAGGCATGTTTAACCCGGTGTTTACGAGCGTGAAACAACACACTCCCACCCCGCTGCTATATTCTGCGGGACACGGACTAGTCCCGTGCTTCGCGGGATGTTTCATAAAAGGGTTCGAGGGAGGATCGGCGATGAGAAAAAGACGGACAGGACTATTGGGTTCGCTTGCAGCGGGCCTCGCACTGGCGGGATTCACGCTGGCGGGACTGCCGCCGAGCCCAGCGGAGGCGTCGCTTAACGGCGTCGTGATCTCCGAGCTTCGCACCCGCGGCCCCGCCGGCGGCAACGACGAGTTCGTGGAACTCTTCAACACCTCGAACTCGGATGTGGACATCTCCGGCTACAAGCTGCAGGGCTGCGCCTCGACGAGCGGCGCGACGGGCGACCGGACCACCATCCCGGCCGGAACCATCCTCAAGCCGGGCCAGCACTACCTCTTCACCAACTCCGCGTCCGGCGGCTACTCAGGCGCCGTGACCGGCGACCGCTCCTACTCCACCGGCTTCACCGATTTCCAGTCGTCCAACGCCAGCGGCCTGCGCGTCGTGGACGCCTCCGGCGCGGTGATAGACGGCGCCGGCTCCCCGAACAGCCCGTGCCGCGAGGGGACGGGCATCACCACGCCGGCCACGAGCGGCGACAACTCCTTCGAGCGCAAGAACGGCGGCCGGCAGGACACGGACAGCAACGCCGCGGACTTCGAGGGACCGAAAGCCGGCAACCCGCAGAACCTCAGCGGCGGAGGCGGAGATCCCGGTCCCGAGATCACGAAAATCCACAACGTTCAGGGACCGGGCGCGGAGTCGCCCATCGCCGGCCAGACCGTAACCGTCGAGGGTGTCGTCACGGGAATTGACGACGAGATCGGGGCCTCCTTCGGCTCGGGCAACACCATCCGCCGCTTCCCCGAGGACGCCGGCATCTTCGTCCAGGAAGAGCCCGCCGACGCCGACTCGAACCCCAACACCTCCGAGGGCGTCTTTGTCGGCTTCGTCCGCGACCGGGCGGCATACAAGCCTGGCGACATGGTGCGCGTCAACGGCCGGGTGAACGAGAAGTTCGGCCTGACCATGATCTCCGAGACCATCAACCAGGAGCCCGAGAAGGTCGGTACCGCCCCCATCCCGGAGCCGGTCGGCATAGACGCCACCCGCGCCGAGCGCCAGGACGCGCAGACCCGCCCGTACTACGAGACGCTCGAAGGCATGCGCGTGCACCTCACAACCGGCACCGCCAACTCCGGCGGCACCAACAAGTTCGGCGAGCTGTTCATGACCCCCGGCACCGAGCAGGATCGCGTCTTCCGCACCGACACCGAACCGGCCCTCATCGCCACCGACGCCGACGCGGGCGCCGGCGACCCGGACAACCCATTCCTCGATCCCGACGGCTCCACGACCGAGGTGAAAGCCGACCTCTTCGACACGGTGAGCGGCGCGACCGGCCCGATGACCTTCGCGTTCGCCAACTACCGCATCATGGTCCAGCCCGGCGATCTTCCGGCCGTCGCCGAGACCGGCGTCGCCTACCCCTACGACGAACTCTCCCCATCCGGGAAGAAGCAGTTCCGTATAGCCTCGTTTAACGTCGAGAATTACTTCCCCGTCGGCGGACAACTCGACGGCGGCACCGTGAGCGAGGAGGAGTTCGCCGAGAAGACAGCCCGTCTCACCGACGCGATAAACAACCGGCTCGAAAGGCCCGAGGTCGTCGCCGTGCAGGAAGTCTACGATCTAGCCACGCTCCAGAGGCTCGCCACCTCGCTCGGCGGCTATACAGCCTACCTGGAGGAGGGCAACGACAACCGCGGCATAGACGTGGGCTTCCTCGTCAAGGACGGCGTGCGGGTGAATAGCGTAACGCAGTACGGCAAGACGGCCGCCGGACCAGGAGGCTTCGACTGCTCCGACGTACCGGGCGGTCTCTTCGACCGGCCGCCGCTCGCCATCGAGGTCAAGACCACGGGAGGCTTCGGGGAGTTCACGGTCTTCTCGAATCACTTCGCCTCAAAGGCCGCCCCGGACGCCTGCCGCGAAGCCCAGGCCGCCTTCGTACGCGACCGCGTGGCAGAGATCGAGGATGACGGCGAACGCGCCATCGTCGCCGGCGACCTCAACGCCTTCGAAGACGAAAGTGCTCTCACGACGCTCCAGGACGGCCAAACAACCCTGGACAACCTGTGGGATGCGGCGCCGGAGCAGGAGCGCTACAGCTTCGCGTTCCAGGGCAGGTTGCAAACCCTGGATCACGTCCTCGTCACCGACGGCCTGAAGAACAAGGTCGGCGACTTCCGCTACGCCCACTTCGACAACGACTACCACGAAAGGGAAGACCCGACGGACGGCCACCACGTCTCCGACCACGACCCGCCCGTCCTCACGCTCTCCAAGTAAGCTGGTCTCTCAGGCCCGTCCGGAGGTTCCCGGACGGGCCGAGCTTTTACGCAAAGTTTACTGGCGTGCAACACGAGTTGTGCGGTATGCTGCTACATTATGCGAGTCGGGGATCGACCCGTCGTTTCGCAGGTCCAGAAACCAGGAGGGTATACGTGGCTGTAGAGAGGTTGCGTCCGGCGCTGTTGCCGATCACGCTTGCAATGGCTTTCATGTTCGCAGTAACGTTGCTATGGACCACGAGCGCGGAGTCGAAACCGGGTTCTAAGCCGGTACCGGAGGACCGCACCACCAACATCCAACTCCTCGGCGTCAACGACTTCCACGGTAACCTGGAGCCCTCGACGCGCCGGGATCAGCCGGGCCGGACGCTCGGCGGCGCCGCCTACCTCGACGCATACCTCGACCGCTACGAGTCAGCCAACCCCGAGCGGACCATCCGCGTCCACGCTGGCGACATGGTAAACGCTTCACCCTTGATCTCCTCCTACTTCCACGACGAACCCACCGTCTACGCCATGAACGAGATGCAGTTCGACGTGGGCACCCTGGGCAACCACGAGTTCGACGAGGGCGGCGAGGAGATGCTGCGCCTCATAAACGGCGGCCGGAGGTCAGACGGCAGGCAATTCAAGGACGGCGCGGACGGCCAGCCGATCAACACCTCAGACCCGGACTTCGATGGCGCGGACTTCCCATACATCGCCGCGAACACCGTCTACAAGGACACCGGCAAGACCGTGCTGCCGCCGTATCAGGTGGTCAAGAAAGACGGCATCAAGGTTGGCTTCATAGGCGTCACTACGCTCGAAACGCCGAACATCGTCGTCCCGGACGCGGTAGCCCCCTTCAATTACCTGGACATCTCCGACACGGTAAACCGCTACGCGCGTGAGCTGCAAGAGAAGGGCGTCGAGAGCATCGTGGTGCTCGCGCACGCGGGCGGGGACCAGCTCGGCCCGGCGGAGGCGGTCGGTGAGATCTTCGACGAGACCCGTCAGATGTCCGACGCGGTTGACGTGGTCGTCTCCGGGCACTCGCACTCGCAGCTCAACGCTCAGGTTGACGACAAGCTCGTGGTGCAGGCGTTCAGCTTCGGGACCGCTTTCGACGCGGTGAACATGAAGGTCGACCGCAAGACCAAGGACGTAATCAGCGCGAACGCGGAGATCGTCAACACCTACAACGAGGGTGTAACGCCCGACGCGCGGACCGCTCAGCTCGTGGCCGAGTACAAGGCCAGGATCGCCCCGATCTCCGAGCGGACCGTCGGGGCCGCCGCCGAGAACATAACCCGCACCGCCAACGCCTCCGGCGAGAGCCCGCTCGGAGACCTGATCGCCGACGCGCAGCGTGACTTCGCGGGCGCCCAGTTCGCCTTCATGAACCCCGGCGGCATCCGGGCGGACATAGCCTCCGGTCCCGTGACCTACGGAGAGCTGTTCGCCGTTCAGCCCTTCGACAACCAGGTGGTCTCGATGGACCTCACGGGGGCCCAGATCTACACGCTCCTCGAACAGCAGTTCCCGCCGAATCAGGCTCCGAACACGGTTCGCATCCTCCAGGTGAGCGGCCTGAAGTACACCTACAACGCCTCGCTTCCCGAGGGCCAACGCATCACCTCCCTCACCACGACCGGCGGAGCAGCCATAGACCGCGCCGCGACCTACAAGGTGGCCGTCAACAGCTTCATCGCCACCGGCGGCGACCGCTTCACCGTCCTCAAAGAGGGCCAGAACGTCCAGACCCTCGGCAGCGACCTGGACGCTCTCGAAGCATACATAGACGGCCTGCCAACACCCTTCAGCGCCCCGAACCCGGCGACCGAGCAGAGGATCACGAAGCAGGGCTAGTGAGCTAACCAATGCTCTAGCAGCAAAAGGGCGCATCCTCTTTTGAGGATGCGCCCTTTTTGTTCGAGTAAAGGCTTTGCGTTGGATCTTGAGACGTCTCGCTAGTGTAGGACTCTCTACTCCATTGATAAGCCGGATATCTCTTGCGTCTTGAGCAACAACCTCCTACCGGTTCTCGAAGAACGCCCCCGCACTAAACATCCTCCGCGGGAGTTCTACGGTTGGAGAAGTATCTTTACGGCACCGTCCTGCTTGTTCTGGAAGATCTCGTAGGCATGTGGCGCCTGCTCCAGCGGCAGCTTGTGCGTGGCGAAGTCCTCGACCCCGAGCGGGTCACCGTCGCCGACGAGGAGCGGCATTATGTAGTCCACCCACGCCTTGACGTTGGCCTGACCCATGCGGACCTGTATCTGCTTGTCGAAGAGCTGCAACATGTTGATGGGATCGGCCGTCCCGCTGTACACGCCGCTTATGGAGAGCGTGCCGCCCCGCCGCACGGTCTCGATGCTCTGCTCCAGAGCCGCCAGCCGGTCCACCCCCGCCTTCTCCATCGCAGTCTGGGCCATCGAGTCCGGCAGGAAACCGACCAGCGTCTGGGCCATCTTGCCACCGCCCGAGCCGTGCGCCTCCATGCCGACGGCGTCTATCACCGAGTCAGGCCCCCGACCGTCGGTCATCTCACGAATGGCCTCGGGAACGTCACCGTTGTGGTCGCGGAGGTCAACGACCTCGACCCCGTAGCGACGGGCCATCTCCAGGCGCTCGGGCACAAGGTCCACACCGATGACACGGTGGCCCCTGTGGCGGGCGATGCGCGCGGACATCTGTCCGATGGGACCGAGCCCGAAGATCGCGACGCTCCCCCTCTCCGGGATACCGGCGTACTCGACCGCCTGCCAGCTCGTCGGCAGTACGTCCGAGAGGTAGACGAACCGCTCGTCGGACATCCCCGCTGCCTCTTCGGGGACCTTTATGGGGATAAACTGCGCCTGCGGGACGCGCAGGTACTCCGCCTGGCCGCCCGGCACCTGGCCGTAGAGCTTCGTGTAGCCGAAGAACTTGGCGCCCGTGCCGTACTCGTGGACCTGGGTGGTCTCGCACTGCGAGTAGAGGCGTTGGTCACACATAAAGCAATGCCCGCACGAGATGTTGAACGGCAAGACCACCCGGTCGCCGGATTTTATCTGGGTGACTTCCGGCCCGACCTCCTCGACGATGCCCATCGGTTCGTGGCCGAGGACGTCGCCTTCGTCTATGTACGGGCCGAGTACGTTGTAGAGGTGCAGGTCGGAGCCGCAGATGTTCGTCGTGGTTATGCGGACTATCGCGTCGTTGGACTCCTGGATAATCGGGTCGGGTACGTTGTCCACCCGAACGTCCTGCTTACCGTGCCAAGCTACTGCCTTCATCTCTCCTCCTGATCTTTCGCTTTTACAGACTTTTCTGCGGTGGATGCCGCTCTTGGTAGCCGTTGATCACCCCGCGGCTGCCGCTCTGTATCTCCCCATCCGCCACCATCACGTAATCTTTTCGGATGGGCTGATGCCCCAAGAAGCTCGCCAGACTATCCCGGACGCCGCGAGCGTAACTCTTCCAGAGCTCCAGCGTTGTGCCGGGGGCATGCAGTGTTGTGGGGTTGGCTCTAGACGGAGACTTCGTAGAGCTCCGTGTACTCGTCGTCGGTGAGCTCCAACGAGGCGGCGGCGACGTTCTCCTCCAGGTGCTCCACGGAGGAGGTACCGGGGATCGGGAGCATCACCGGCGAACGACGCAGGAGCCAGGCGAGGGCGACCTGTCCGGGGGTGGCGTCGTGGCGCGAGGCGATCTCGTCAACCGAACCGCCGGGACGCGCCAGAGGCCCGGCCGCGAGCGGGAACCAGGGGATGAAAGCTATGCCGTCCTGCTCGCAGACTTCGAGGATCTTCTCGGAGCCCCGGTCCGTGAGGTTGTAGCGGTTCTGCACCGAAGCGATAGGCACTATCTCCTGGGCCTGGCGCAGCTCCTCGACGCCGACCTCGGAGAGCCCGACGTGACGGACCTTGCCTTCCTGGCGCAGCTCGGCCATCACGCCGAGCGACTCCTCCGCCGGAACTTCCGGGTCTATGCGGTGGAGTTGGTAGAGGTCTATCGTTTCGAGCTTCAGGCGGCTTAGGCTACCCTCTATCGCCTCCCGAATGTGCTCGGGTCGACCATTGGGCCTCCAGTCGCCCGGTCCGGGGCGCACGAGGCCAGCCTTCGTGGCAATGAGCAGATCGTCCGGGTAGGGGTGTAGCGTCTCCCCGATCAGGCGCTCCGATACATTGGGGCCGTAGGAATCGGCGGTGTCTATGAGGTTTACGCCGAGTTCAACGGCCCGCCGGAGGACGGCTCGCGTCTCATCCGGGTTCTCCGGCTCGCCCCAGATCCCCTCTCCCGTTATCCGCATGGCGCCGAAGCCCAGGCGGTTCACTTCGAGGTCTCCGCCGAGGGCGAAGGTTCCAGCCGCGGCGGCGTTTTGCGTCGTGTTCTGTTCGGTCATTGTTTGCCTCCCGTTTGTCTTGGATAGAGGGCGGCACGACCTCAGCACGACAGCGTCGCCCTCGTCGTTCGTGTGCATTGCGTAGGGATCTAACGGTTGACGCTGCTCATGTCGGCGTAGCGGTCTCCGGCCGCCGTGCCCTTGGGGGCGGCTTCGTCTATGCGGAAAAGGTCTTCGTCCACGAGCCGTATCTCTGCCGCGCCGACGTTCTCTTCCAGGTACTCGCGGCGTTTGGTACCGGGGATCGGGACGATATCCTCACCCTGATGCAGCAGCCACGCGAGCGCGAGTTGACCGGGGGTCACGCCCTTCTCCGAGGCGATCTCCCGCACCTTCTCGACTAGCTTCAAGTTCTTGTCGAAGTTCTCGCCCTGGAAGCGGGGAGAGCCGCGGCGGTAGTCGTCCTCCGCCAGATCCTCGAAGGTCTGGATCTGTCCGGTCAGGAAGCCGCGTCCGAGCGGGCTGTAGGGCACGAAGCCTATTCCAAGCTCGCGGACGGTCGGAAGGATCTCGTCCTCCACGTCCCGGCTCCACAGACTGTACTCGGTCTGCAGGGCGGTGATCGGATGCACCTCGTAGGCCCTGCGGATGGTCTCCGCCCCCGCCTCGGAGATGCCCAGGTAACGGACTTTCCCGGCCTCTACCAATTCTCTCATCGCGCCCCAGGTCTCCTCGATGGGCACCTCCGGGTCCACGCGGTGCTGGTAGTAGAGGTCTATGTAATCCACCCCGAGACGCTGCAAGGAGGCGTCGCAAGCGCTATGAACGTACTCCGGCCTGCCGTTGATACCGACTCGCGTTCCGTTCTCCTTACGCTCGAAGCCGAACTTGGTGGCGAGCACGACATCGTCCCGCCGATCAGCTATCGCCTTACCGACGAGTTTCTCGTTCGTGAACGGGCCATACA
>CALMWA010000214.1 GCA_937873125.1 uncultured Actinomycetes bacterium
CTGACAGGATCCACGATGATCCCCTCCTCGCGACCGGTCATCTGCCGATCGCCTGGCGGAACTTACGGAGCGCCGGCCGTACTCGGACGAGTCGGAGACGAAGAATCCGCTTGATCCCCTTCGAGCCGCCCGGGTTCGGATCCTGGCGGCGGCCCGGTGCGCAGCGAGCAGCCCCGGGGCGAGCGGCAGGTCGGCGGACCCCGCCCGCCCACCACGTCGTCGGGGTGCGGCCGTGGCGCGGGCGGCGGGCCCAAGGCCGGCGAACACGTGGCGGGTTCGGGGCGCTGGCCGCCCTGCGCCGGCCGATCGGACGGTCCGCCCGGCGGCCACGCGCGGCGGCTCCGGCAGGCGGCGAGCCAGCCGCTCCCGAACTGGCGCGAGGTCTATGAGAGCTTCTCTCCGGTGGACATTGAGACGGGAGAGAGGCTGTCTCGGAGCCTGCCGGCGGAGGAGGATGCGCGCCGGGCGGCGGTACTCGTTCCCGTGCTCCTGGAGCCGGACGGGGCCAGGCTCGTCTACACGGTCAGGAAGGACCACCTCAACGACCACGCCGGTCAGATCTCCTTCCCCGGAGGCGGACTTGATGCGCGGGACGAATCCCTCCTCGATACGGCCCTGCGCGAGGCCGAAGAAGAGATAGATCTCAGCCGGGATCTGGTCGAGGTGATCGGCGCCCTGGAAGACATGTACATCCCGCCCTCGAACTTCCGCGTGAGTCCCTACGTCGGTCTCCTCCCCCCGGAGGCCGAGATGGTGATCGCCCCCGACGAAGTCGAGGAGATATTTACCGTCTCACTCCGCACCCTGATGGCTCCGAAGACCTTCCGCAAGGTCCTCTGGCAGCGCGACGGCCGGGACTACGAAGTCCCCGTCTTCGCGGTCGAAGCCCCCGAACCACGCAACATTTGGGGCGCAACCGCCGGAATGACCGCCGCCCTCCTCACCCGCCTCGGCTGGCAAGAACACCTGCGTTGAGAGATCCGCTTCCCGCCGCACGATGATACTCCTCATCACGGATCGATAGCGCACGTCCCCCTCGCGCAAACGCTACCGGGGCACAGCATCCCCCGAAAGTCCCCACAGTACATACAACCCCCTTGCGTTATTCCTTCGCGTCTGCTAGATTACACTGTAAATTTACAGTGTAAGTAAACCGGGGAGTGGACCGGATGTCGTTTGTTGATTTTGTCGGGTGGATCTTCTTCAGACCGGAGTTGTTGGCGACGGCGTTTGTGGTGGTGGGGACGTTGTTCGTGGTGCTGGCGATGGGGTGGTTTCTGATTGGCAAGCGGGGGGTGCCTGTGCGGGATCTCGAACCCGCGGAACGCTTCTGGTACTCGCGGGAGGCCGCGATGTTGCTCACGGAGTTGGCGCCGCTGATCCTGTCGCTGAAAGAGCGGGAACAGTCGCTCGAGTTAGAACTGCTGAGTATGGACGCTTCGAGGGCGCATGAGGTACGGGAAGCAATAGGACGTACCGGTTCTCATGAGATGTGGAGCACGTTCGCACAGGCTTCGGCGTTCGTGGAAGAGAATCCGAAACACGCAGTAGAGCAGTTGCGGCGTTTGCGTCCGCGGCTCCGGGAGTGCGTGAGGTCGTTGGATGAGTTGCTGTATAGAGGGTTAGCGTCGGGAACGCTGGTCGAAAGGGGTGAAGGTGATGGAGGTTCGTAGGGACACGAGACTCGTGGAGCGGGTCGAGGCGCTGGAGGCAAAGGTCGAGCGGCAGGGGCGCGAGCTTCGCCATGCGAGGCGGCGCCTTGACAGCGCACTCGGTG
>CALMWA010000215.1 GCA_937873125.1 uncultured Actinomycetes bacterium
CGCGCCCGGGACGGAGAGCAGCGCGGCGGAGATCAGCCCGCCGGCGGACGACTCGGCGACCGCGACGGTCTGGCCGAGGGTGGTGAGCCGCTCGGCGACCTGGGCCGCGGGCTCGGTCAGGGCCTGGGAGAGCACCGCCGGGACCGTACCGAGGTCACCCCGCGCGGGTGATGCCCGCCCCCACCCGGTGCGTGTCTCATGCGCCGGGTGCTCCGCGTCGCCGTCCCGTGCCTCGTCACCATCCTGCCGGCGTCCGCCGGCACCGCCCGCGCGCAGGACCGCGACGACCAGGGCAGCGGCACGTACCTCACGCTCGCAGCACGGTCCTGCCCGTCCTACGAGGCGATCCGGGCGAACGAGGCCCGCAACAACATCCAGGAGAGCCTCCGCGACCTCGGCGCCCCCACGCCGTACGAGAACGGCGAGCCGGTCGAAGTAACCGACGACTGGTACGCTCAGGACAGGGCCGGAAACATCTGGTACCTGGGCGAGGACACGGCCGAGTACGAGAACGGCAAGGTGACGTCGAGGGCCGGCTCTTTCGAGGCCGGTGTAGATGGGGCGCAGCCCGGGATCGCCATGCCAGCCAACCCCAAGCCCGGCCTCTCCTACCGCCAGGAGTACTACAAGGGCGAAGCCGAAGACAAGGCTGCTGTCATCACCGTCGGCGAGGAACAGGTTCAGGTCCCCTTCGGCTACTTCAACAAGGACGTCTTGATGACACGAGACTTGGTACCGACGGAGCCAAAAGTCCAGGAGCTAAAGTTCTACGCCCCGGACGTCGGCCCACTGTTGAGCATACACACTGACGGCGCCGGCGGCCGTGCGGCACTGGTCAGCTACACCCGAGGCGGTTAGCGGAGAACCAACCTCCGGTTTTGGAGAGTGGGGAGTCGAGAAAGATACGGCTCCCTGCTCTCTACCTCAAGAGAGACTACAGCCACCCGCGGCGTTTGAAGATGAAGTAGAGCGCGCAGGAGAATATTCCCATCAGCGCCAGGGCCAATGGATATCCAAGTAACCAGCTCAGCTCCGGCATGTGTCTAAAGTTCATCCCGTAGATACCGGCTATTAGCGTGGGAGCGAACAAGATGGCGGCCCAGGCGGAGATCTTCTTAACCTCGTTGTTCTGTTCGATGCTCGCCTCGGAGAGCGCCTTGACTTCCTCGTTCTGCGACAGTCCCACCAGGGTCAGGTTGACGCTCAGGATGTTCTGAAGCAGATCCCGGAAACCCGCTACCTGCTCCTCGACCCGCAGGGCATGGTCCTGCACGTCGCGCAGATACCTCCTCACCTCCGGGTCCATGTTGCCCTCTTCCCTAATGAGACTCTCCAGGATGCCGGCCAGGGGCTTCGTGGCCCGCTGGAACTCGATGACCTCGCGCGAGAGTTGGTAGATGCGCCGCGAGACACTCGGGCTGCCGCCGAAGACTTCGGTCTCTATCTCGTCTATGTCGTTTTCGAGTCCCTCGACCACGGGACCGTAATCGTCCACCACCCGGTCCAGGATGGCGTGCAGGATCGCCTCGGAGCCGCGACGCAGAAGCTCTGGCTCCTCCTCCATCCGCCGCCGCACGCTCCCCAGGTCCGGGGCCTCGCCGTGACGAATCGTCACCACGAACTCCGGCCCCACGAAGACGTGGGCCTCGCCGAACTCGACCGTCTCGGTCTCGTCGATGTAGCAGGCCGGGCGTAAGACCATAAAGAGGGTTCCGTCGTACTGCTCCAGTTTCGGCCGCTGGTGGGCCTGGATCGCGTCCTCCACGGCCAGAGGGTGCAGCCCAAACTCCCCGGCAACCGACGAGAACTCCTCCTCGGTCGGCTTGTAGAGCCCGATCCAGGCTACCCCGTGCTGCTTCCGGCAGGCCTCGTAAGTCTCGTGCAGCGTGTGGGGCTCGGCGGTCCGGTGGCCGTCCACGTAGATGGCGTTGTCCACGATCATGGCGGCATTATACGCCGATGCGGACGGTTCCCCCGCGGCCCGCCGTCCGAAGCCGCGCCGAAGCAAAATCTTGATATTGCCAGACGATTGTAAGTAAATGAACCTGCTAAAATCGCATAGACATCAGAGGAGGGGCTTCTCTATACCCGTAGATCTTCTATGATCCTCGTTCGGGCTTGTTCCGTATCAGTTTTGGTGTTTGGCGGTGTGGTAGAGACGACTTGCATCTATCGCGAAAATAGGGGGGTATGTCGCGGTGAACAATACTAGAGCGTTTGGCGGATACAGGTTCTGGGGGTTGCGTCTCTTGGTGCTATCCGCGCTGGGAATGCTGGGGTTATTGGGGTTGGCCGCGTCCGGGGTAACGGCGCAGACTGCCGGACAGTCGGATCTCGAAACCGCGGTGGTGGAAGAGGTGCTCGGCCAGAAGACGGCCCGGAGCGCCGCGGAGAGCTTCGGCTTCTCCTCGGCCGAGAGACGCGAGAAGACCCAGACCAATGTCCAGCGCACCAGCGAGGACGGGAACTGGGCGTTCGGCACGGCGATAGTGGAGGCGCCCAAAAAAGAGGGCGCGTATCCGCAGGGTTGGCTCTTCGTGGCGGAGAAGACGTCCGGCGCTTGGCGAGTGGGCCTGCAAGGGTCAGATGCGTTCTCGGATCTCACCCAGGACGCCCCGGCACAGGTAATGGAAGAGAGTGAGAAGGAACTGCTCACCGGTAGCGCCGCCGAGAGCCGTGGATTCCAGGCGACCAGCACCCGGCTTCGGCTACCGTGGAAACGCGGCCTGGCCTGGAAGATGAGCGGAGGTCCGCACGGCTGGGCCACCGGCTACGACCGGCCCTACAGCGCCCTGGACCTCAACGGCAGGGGCGGGAAAGTACGCTCCGCGGGCGCCGGCCGCGTCTACAAGATGTGCGGCTCCGCGGACGGCTGGCTCCGCGTCTACCACTACAACGGTTACTCTACCGACTACTATCACCTGAGGCACAACATAAAACCGCGCGACGGACGCCGCATCAAGGCCGGAACATACCTCGGCCTAACGGGCCAGACCACCTGCGGAGGGGGCGCCGCCTACGGCAACCACGTCCACTTCGCCCTCCTGCGGGGAAGCCGCCACGTCGCCCTGGACAACAAGACCCTCAGCGGATGGACCTTCCAGCAGGGCAAAGCGTACTATGGCCACGCAAAACGCAACACCATCAGGCGCTACGCTGGGGATCTGCTGCGCCACTAGCTCCGCCAGCGCTCCTGTCGTCACGTCCCGGCGAACCCGGATTGCGAAGGTTATAGGCGGTCCCTATACTGGATATCGGATGCGATAGTTTGGACGCATTACGAAATCCTTGGGCTCGATGCGGATCGGAGTAAGACGGTGACTAAGCGTGCGTTTCTAGTCGGGGTCTTATCTCGGCCCTGTTGCTCGCCGGATGCGGCGGCGCGGGCTCCGGCAAGTCAACGCTCCTGAAGTGCGTGAATCTCGTGGAGGACATCGACGCCGGCCGGGTGGTGGTGGAAGGGGAAGAGATCGAGGTCCCCAGCGTGGACGTTAACTGCGTCCGGCGCGGTATTGGCATCGTCTACCAGTCCTTTAACCTCTTCCCACACATGACCGTTCTGCGGAATATCACCCTGGCCCCCGCGAGGCTCTAAAGATGGCCCATTCGAGCGCGGAGAGGGATGCTCTCGTCCTACTCGAACGATTCGGACTCTCGGATAAACGGGACGAGTATCCAGACCGGCTCTCCGGTGGCCAGCAGCAACGGGTCGCCATCGTGCGGGCGCTCGCCATGCGCCCAAACCTCATGCTGCTCGACGAGGTAACGAGCGCTCTCGACCCGGAGCTGGTGGCGGAGGTCTTGAACGTGATCCGGGAGCTCGCCCGTGACGGGATGACGATGCTGATAGCGACCCACGAGATGGGCTTCGCCCGAGACGTCGCCGACCGCGTGTGCTTCCTGGAAGCTGGGCGCATCCTGGAGGAAGGACCGCCGGCCAGGATCTTCACCTCCCCGGAACATCCCCGGACCCGCCAGTTCCTCGCACGAATAATCGAGGCCGGCCGTCTCTAACACCTGACGGCCTGGATGCCTGGTCGCCTAGGCGACCGCGGCGTATGAGAGTACCTTCTCCTCTGGAACCACGCTCATCTCGACCCATCCACGCGGCTGGCCGGTCGAGTAACAGATCTGAACGAGGGCAACGACGTTGTTGTTCTTCAGGCTCAGGTCGGTGATGAGCCCTTCATCACCCCCGGCGACTCCGATAGCGGGCAAGTCTTCGGGGATTGGAATCAGGTCTCGCTCCACGTACAACGAGCGTCCGCTGTAGCATTGTTTGGATGTCTCCACGTCTCTCCTTCGTGCCGGGTTCGGCCTAGAATGCCAACGACGGCCGTATCCTACGTCAAGACTCTCGCCGCCGGCTTCGGCCCGGCACACAAGAATCCGCTGCTCGCACGGGCTGCTTCTTGGCCGGATGTTTGGCGTCTGCATCCCGATTCATCCGCCGGTACTGCCCGCTGACCAGAGATAACGGGCCGAAAAAGATGAGAAGTTGTCCATCGGGCCAGTTACAATGCCATGAAGGGGCGATAGATTTACCTGGCTGCGGTCGAGCCCGGAGATGGGAGCGTTTTGACCACTTTCGAGGGACGTTGCATAGGGCTGGAGCAGGAATTCTTCCTGGTGGATACTAAGGGCGCCCTCTCAGACCGGGCCGACGACTTTCTGGCGCGCTGCACGGAATTGGCGCGGGCGGCGGGCCGGGACCCGGAGAGCTTCTTCCCGGAATGCGCCCGGTGCATGGTCGAGATCAACACTCCACCGGCCTACTCTCTGGCGGAACTCTCCCGCGAGTACCTGCTGAACCTGGATCTGGCGATAGCCGCGGCCCGTGACCTGGATCTCCGTCTCTACCCTCTAGCGACCTACCCGCTGAAGGCCGAAGGTTCCCTGCGCGACGAACCTCGCTACGATCTTCAGGCGCAGACCGTCGGCCGGCGGCGCTTCGAGAACGCGGGACGGTGCGCCGGCGTACACCTGCACCTGGAGGCCGCGTCCGGGGCCGTGGACCCCAGGGTGGGCGTCTCCTACGGTGCGCCGCGAGCTTCGCGGGAGGGTCTGGTTGACCTGTACAATCTGGCGACGGCCCTCGACCCCGCGCTTATATCCCTCGGCCGCTCGTCCCCGTTCCACGCCGGCGCGGCGACCGGTCTGGCGATGCGAACCGCCTGCTACCGGGGCGATCCAGACCTCTTCCCCGGCGGCCTCTATGCGGAGCTTACGCTCGTCGGCGGCCTTCTACCCTACCCAGCAAACGTGCAGGACCTGGTCGAGCAGCAGTTCACCCGCTACCATTCCTGGCTCGCGGCGATGGATCGGGCAGGGGTGGACCAGCGGCTCTTCTTCGAAAACGGCGGCGGCCTTCTCAGGTCGTCTTCCTGGAATCCGGTGCGCCTCAACGCGCATGGGACGGTCGAACTGCGCGGCATGGACGGCAACTACCCGGAGACGGTCCTGGCGATCCTCGCGCTCGTCAAGGCCGCCGCCGACCGGGTACGCAGAGAGAACTTGAAGGTCGTGCCAGACGACGACCTCCGCGTCTTCGAAGTCGGAGACGACGTCCTCCACGTACCCGGCTTCGAGTACCTGAGCGGGGACCTCTTCCGGGAAGCGGTCTCGAAAGGCGTCGAGAGCCCGGCGGTCGCCGCGTACCTGGACTCTGTCTTCGAGTTTGCGGGAGGCGAGGCGGGAGGTGGAGAAGGTTTCCAGGCGCTCAAACACGCCGGGGGCTACCGCACCACAGAGGCCGGTATTCTGAAGAGTTATCCCGCGGACGCCGGGCTCATCGGGGAGCGCGGCCTGGACCTGGTCCTCGAAGCCTGCGACGAGCTCGAAGCTCAGGTATCGCGCCTAAAACGTTGGGTGTCGCCGGACATGACGGCGGCGGGTTCGCCACCGTGTGGCGGGCGCGGTGATTGAGTCGGCGCACATGAACGAGGTCTACGAGCCGGACGGTGAAGCCCGCAATTTCTACCGACCGCTACTGGAGATCCTGACCAACATGAGACCGGAAGAGTTCGCCGA